>DATCWO010000209.1:0-2708 GCA_036566325.1 Burkholderiales bacterium
AAATGCGCGCGCACGCGCGAATCGGGTTTGGCGATGTCGGCCGCGACCTGCGCGCGCAGATCGTTCCAAAGGCTCTGCATATAGCGGGCGACGGCGGGGTGCGTGAGCAACTCTGCTTTCAGCGCTTCAGCGCTTTCATTCAACTCGGGCGAAGTCTTGAGTTGTTCGGCGAAAGTTCCGATCTGTTCGTCGAGCTTGATGCGCCATGCGTGTTCGGGGTCTGCGCGAGCGGCATTGAGCGTTTCCACGGCGACCGCGATCAGCTTGTCGGAAACGATGGCGTCCACGCCGATGGCGCGCCACAGCCAGGCGGTGCGTTGACGCACGCGGTCGCGGATCAGCGGTTCGTACTCTTGCACGGCGTCGGCACCGTATTCGAGCAGTTCGTTGACCAGCGGAACGTGGCGCCCGTCCTTGGTCAGCAGACCGATCGCGTCACCGGCGAGTGGTGCGAGTTGCACGCGTTCGAGCCGTCCCGTCACCATCGTATGGAGTAAGTGGCGCAGGTCGTCGTCGTCCAGAGTATCGAGCAGGTTCGGCAGAAAACGGCTCAGGCGCGTGGCGATAAGATCAATGGTTTTCGGGCGCTTGAGCCAGCGCGCAAGCCCGCCGGCCAGATCGGCGTCGGTGAGTTTTTGCGCGACGATGTCCGGCGCCAGAAAATTCGTTTCCACAAAACGTCCGAGCCCTTCGCCGATGCGATCCTTGTTGCGCGGGATGATCGCCGTATGTGGAATCGGTAATCCGAGCGGATGGCGGAACAGGGCGACGACGGCGAACCAGTCGGCCAGCGCGCCGATCATCGCCGCCTCGGCGAATGCGCGCACGAAGCCCAACCACGCGTGCTCTGCTTCGTGCATGCGCGCGGCGATGTACATGACCGCCATGAGAATGAACAGTCCGGTCGCGACGCGACGCATGTAACGAAGCCCCGCGGCGTCCGCGGCGGATTTCTGGTCCAGCGTATCGATGGGTTGCGCAGACACGTTGAGCACTGAGCGTGGGGCGAGGGCGGATGCGAAGCTTACGCGATTGATTTGTTTGTCCTAAGTAACGGCTGCAAGAAGCAGACCGCGCGATTCGCGGAGTTTGCCGGTCGCATCGCGTAAAATGTGGTCTTTCTTGGCAGTTCCGCTCATGATCCGCACCCGTTTCGCTCCCAGTCCCACCGGTTATTTGCATATCGGCGGCGCCCGCACGGCGCTGTATTCGTGGGCCTATGCCCGTCGCCATCACGGCACATTCATTCTGCGCGTCGAAGATACCGACCTCGAGCGTTCGACGCCCGAATCGGTCCAGGCCATTCTCGACGGCATGAACTGGCTCGGACTCGATTACGACGAAGGCCCGTTCTATCAAATGGAGCGGATGGATCGCTATCGCGAAGTGGTGCAGCAACTGCTCGACGAAGGCAAGGCGTATTACTGCTATGCCAGCAGGGAAGAGCTCGATGCGCTGCGCGAGGAACAACGCGCACGCGGTGACAAGCCGCGCTACGACGGTCGTTGGCGGCCGGAAAATGCACAGGGCAAGACGCCGCCCGCAGGCGTGAAGCCGGTGGTGCGCTTCAAGAATCCGCTCGACGGCGAAGTGACGTTCAACGATCTGGTCAAGGGTCCGATCACGATCAGCAATCTGGAGCTCGACGATCTCATCATCGCGCGCCCGGACGGTACGCCGACCTACAACTTCTGCGTCGTCGTCGACGACTGGGACATGAACATCACACACGTCATTCGCGGCGACGATCATGTCAACAACACCCCGCGCCAGATCAACATCCTCGAGGCGCTCGGCGCAACGCTGCCGCAGTACGCGCACGTGCCGATGATTCTCGGCGCCGATGGCGAACGCCTGTCCAAGCGTCATGGCGCAGTGAGCGTCATGCAGTATGCGGAGGACGGTTTTCTGCCCGAAGCGCTGCTGAACTATCTCGCCAGATTGGGCTGGTCGCATGGCGACGAGGAAGTGTTCTCGATGCAGCAGTTCGTCGAATGGTTCGATCTGGAACACATCAGCCGTTCCGCCGCGCAGTTCAACCCGGAAAAGCTGCTATGGTTGAACCAGCAATATATGAAGGTTGCCGATCCGGAACGCCTCGCCAACGACATTGCACCGCGCTTGGTTTCGATGGGCGTGGATGTTACGAACGGCCCCGCGTTGCATGAGGCCGTAGCGATGTTCCGTGAGCGTGCGACCACGCTGCGCGAACTGGCGGAGCAGGCGAGTCTGATCTATCGCGCCGCATCGCCGAGCGCGGAAGTCGTCGCGCAGCATGTCAACGAAGAGATCCGCCCCGCGTTGCGAGAGTTGTTGCAGGCGTTCGAAGCGATTACCGACTGGAATGCGGAATCAGTCACCGCAGCGTTCAGTGGCGTACTCAAAGCGCACGGGCTGAAAATGCCCAAACTCGCGATTCCGCTGCGCGTCGTCGTGTACGGCACGCCGCATACGCCGTCGCTTTATCCGTTGCTTGCGCTGTCCGGCAAGGCGCGCGTCGTCTCGACGTTGGGCAGTTTTCTAACGGAGCTTTAATTAGGGCATTCAAAAATGTCGCCGCGAGATCGAGCGATAAGGTGCTGTTTTGCTTTGTCCTCGCTCGTACAGCTGCGCGCACTCGCGATCATTCTCGGCGCGTAATCAAACTTTCCCCACCTGAACGTGTTTACACATGCAGGGGTCATCGCTATAATCCCGCGCTCGCGGTC
>DATCWO010000260.1:0-15379 GCA_036566325.1 Burkholderiales bacterium
TGATCATCGCGGACAGCGGTGACGATCTGACCGCGCAAAACGCCGGCATCTACATTCAACCGGGCGCCGATCGTGTGACGGTGAGGAACTGCGATATCGCCTACAGTCTCTTCGGCCTGTGGATTGAAGGCGTGAAGGACGTACGAATCATCGGCAACCTGATCACCGGCAAGCGCGACTATCCGTCGGCCCAGCGCGGCAACGGCATTCAGCTCTACAACACCACCGGCGCGCACATCGAAGGCAATCACATCAGCTACGCCCGCGACGGCATTTATGTCGACGTCTCGCACAATGCGATCTTCCGCAAGAACCGCATCCACGACACGCGCTACGGCACGCATTACATGAACTCCTACTACAACGTATGGGAGGACAACGACGTCTACCGCAATCGCGGCGGGCTGGCGCTGATGGAAACGCGCAACCAGATCGTGCGCAACAACCGCGCGTGGAACAACAGCGACCATGGCATCATGCTGCGCACCATTCAGGATTCGACGATCGAGAACAACATCGTGGCCGGCAATCAGCGCGGCATGTTCATCTACGATGCAGAATACAACGTGCTGCGCAACAACCTGGTGGTGGACAACGATGTCGGCGTTCATTTATGGGCCGGCTCGATCAACAACCAGGTCGAGAACAACGACTTCGTCAATAATCGACAACAGATCCGCTACGTCTCGACGCGCGACGAAAAATGGGGTGCCGAGGGCGGCAACTACTGGAGCAACTACGTCGGCTGGGACCGTAACGGTGACGGCCGGGGCGACGTGCCGTACGAAGCGAACGACATCGTCGACCAGCTCGTCTGGCGCATGCCGGTGGTCAAGCTGCTGATGAACAGTCCCGCTTTGCAGACGCTGCGCCTCGTCGCACAGCAGTTTCCGCTGCTGCGCGCGCCCAGCATCGTCGATCCCCGGCCGCAAATGCGACCCACTCATGAAAACTGGAGCGAATGGATTGGCAACGAGCGCAATTGAAGTCCACGGCGCCGTCAAACGCTACGGCGCGATAGAGGCGGTGAACGGGGTCGATCTCGTCATCGAGACCGGCGAAGTATTCGGTCTGATCGGCCACAACGGGGCCGGCAAAAGCACGCTGTTCAAGCTGATGCTCGGACTGATTCCGGCCACCGCCGGCGACATTCACATCGGCGGCTCGCCGGTGCGCGGCGAAAGGTTTCGTCAGGTTCGTCGGCACCTTGGCTATCTGCCTGAAAACGTGGTGTTGTACGACAATCTGAACGGTCTCGAAACGCTCGAATTCTTCGCTTCGCTGAAGGACGTGCCGCAAAGCGCGTGCGCACCCATGCTCGAGCGCGTCGGTCTGGCGCACGCGGGCGATCGACGTGTGAAAGCGTACTCGAAGGGCATGCGTCAGCGTCTCGGCTTTGCACAGGCGCTGCTTGGCGATCCGAAACTGCTATTCCTCGACGAACCCACCAACGGTCTCGATCCGGAAGGCATTCGCGATTTTTACGGCATCCTGCGCGAACAACAGGCGCAAGGTGTCACGATCATCCTCACCTCGCACATCCTGTCCGAGATCCAGGAACGGGTGGATCGCCTCGCCATCATGAAAACCGGCAGGATTCAGGCGCTCGGAACGGTGGCATCACTGCGCGAGGAAATGAATCTGCCTCTGTGGTTCGAACTCCGCGTCGCGCCCGAAGCGCAGGATGCCGTGCGGAGCGCACTGGCGCATCTCGATATCGGCACGACCAATACGGATACGGATGGCGATCGGATCACCGTCCACTGTCCGCGCGCTGCCAAGATGGCCGTACTCGAAGCGCTGTCGGGTTTCGGTGGTCGGATCGCCGATCTCAACATACGGGAGCCGTCGCTGGAAGACGTGTTTCTCGGTTACTCCGGATAGGTCAAAACGAAGTGCGCGAAGTCATACGAGCGCGACGACCAAACCAATCAACGACGGGAACGTTTCTACAATGAAATCGCCTCTCGAAAGACCTCAATCGCAGGCTCAGCAGACATGAAATTACGGCCCATCGGCGTACTCGCGCGCAAGGAATTTCGCGATCGCATCCGCAACCGCTGGGTGCTTGCGGTCACGCTGATCTTCGCGGCATTCGCGCTGGTGATCGCCTATTTCGGCGCAGCGCAACAAGGTGCGGTCGGTTTTCGGGGCATCGAAATCACCATCGCGAGCCTGGTAAGCCTGGTCATCTATCTCGTCCCGCTGATCGCGTTGATTCTGGGCTTCGACGCCGTAGTGGGCGAACGTGAACGCGGCTCGCTCGATCTATTGCTTTCAATGCCGCTCACACGTCGAGAATTGCTGCTGGGCAAATTTCTCGGACTGTCGGCGGCGCTGGCATGCTCGACCGTCATCGGCTTCGGCGTGGCCGGCGCACTGCTCGCTTTCTCGCTGCCGGCGTCAGCCATCTACCACTACCTGGGCTTCATGCTCAGTTCGGTGCTCTTGGGAATGGCGTTTCTCAGCCTCGCCGTCATGGTGTCGGTGTTTGCCACCGACCGCGGCCGCGCCAGCGGCGCCGCCATCGCGTTATGGTTCTTCTTCGTGCTGGTCTACGATCTGCTGCTGCTCGGCGGCCTCGTCGTCACCGGGGGCACGATCGGCGTCGATGCGTTCCCGTACCTGCTCCTGCTCAATCCGGCCGACGTGTTTCGCATTCTCAACATTTTCGGTCTCGAAGACGTTCGCACGCTATACGGTCTGACCACCGTCTTTCCGGCACAGTTGGCTAACCCGGTGCTGCTGGGAACCGTCATGCTTGCCTGGATCGTCGCGCCACTTGCCCTCGCCTCATGGAGATTCAGGAAATGAAACGATGGTTTACACATACCGCACTCGCGCTGGTGTGCGCCTGCCTGCTCGTCGCATGCGAAGACGCCGCACGCACGACGGCCGGCCCGATTGAAATCACGCGCGACACGCACTGTAGTCTGGACGGCATGACGCTGGCCGACTATCCGGGACCGAAGGCGCAAATCCATTACGCGCAAGGCAACGCGGATTTCTTTTGTGACACGGTGGAAATGTTCTCGATCTATCTGCAGCCGGAAGAACAGAAACGCGTGACCGCAATCTACGTACACGATATGGGCAAAAACGATTGGGATCATCCGACCGGCGACTGGATCGACGCGAAAACCGCCTTTTACGTCGTGGGTTCGAAGCGACGTGGCTCGATGGGGCCGACGCTTGCATCCTTCGCACAGGAAGCGGATGCCAAAGCTTTCAGCGTAAAGGAGGGGGGCAACGTCTTTCGCTTCGACCAGATCACACCCGAGATGGTCACGCTCGACGGTGGCGTACTCAAGGATCGCCACATGTAGTGGAGCGAACGACGCATGAGCAACTTCTTTGACAAGCTGCCGTTCGAAACGGCCGCACATATGGAACAACTCAGCCGTCTGATGTATGAGTTGCGCGAGAATCATGCGCAGCTACTCGCGCAGTATTCGGTGGCGGACGAAGCCGCACTGCTCGAAAACATACGCGACGGTCGCATCGCCGAGCATCCGGCCTACGAGCACTACCTCGGGGCACGCATTCTGGTCACGGCGCGCGACGCTGTCCGCGCGGAACTGCAGGCCTTGCTGGACAGCATGACGCGTGGCACATGATGCTGCACCTCGACCTCAAGGAAAAAATCGACGCGCACTATGCCGACCGCCTGCAGGCACCCGTGCAACTGGCCCAGGATGCGCTGACGCTGCGCCTGACGAATGACGTGGTGATCGAAGTGCGCTTCGCCAGTGAACAGGAATACGCCGTGTCCTGGCAATGGGGCGATGCACAGCTGAAGATCGACACCGCCCCACTGTATCCCGATCTGGCGACATTTCCCAATCACCTGCACGACGCGGATGAACGCCTGCGCGCCGATCCGATCACCCAGCCCGGAAGAAGCGCCTGGGAAAACATGCGCGACATCATCGACGCGCTGCTTGCCGATCCGTTACTACAGCGCGAATAGAACGGGCCGACTGAAGCGTGCCCGATGAACACCTGGATCGCGTCGCCGCGCCCCACAACAACGTATGGCTGCCGGTTGTAACGGCGAAAAAAAAGGAGGCCGTATGGCCTCCTTTTTCGTTCTCGCGGCGCGCTTACTTGAGCTGCGACACCATGTAATCGACGCTGGCTTTGACTTCATCGTCGGACAACGCAACGTTGCCGCCCTTGGCCGGCATCATGCCCTTCTCGCCGGTGAAGCCCTCGATCGCGTGTTTATAGAGTGTGTCCTTGCCCTGCGCGACACGGGAATCCCAATCAGCCTTGGTCAGCATCGGCGCACCGCCCGCACCCGTGCCATGGCACAGGAAACAGGTTTTCTTGTACACGCCTTCGCCCAGTGCAAGGTCACCGCCGGTCGCTGCAGCGGCCGCAGGTGCTTCCGCAGCCGGTGCCGCCGGGGCTTCAGCTGCCGGTGTCTCGGGCGCGGTCGTCGCCGGAGCGGACGTTTCCGGCGCCGGAGCGGGTACGGGTTCTTCCTTTCCGCAAGCGGCCAGAAGCGCCACAAACAGAATTGGCAACAGGGTTCGTTTCAACATCGATACACCTCGTTCTTCATGGAGAAAAAAATAAGCACGCGCTGACCTTCGCACATGCGTACCGCAGCGCGTGACAACTCGGGATACAACAACTCGGGTTGGAATAAGCGAACGTTCTTCAAATAATGCAAGACGCGTGCTGCCGCGACACGGATGCCGCACATCTGGGCAGGCGTCATTTATACCCAATAAATACCAATCTTCTTCGGCAAAACTTCGCCGAGATGGGAATTCTACATCTCCGCAGCACGGACGGGACGCGCATGCAGACTTATAGCTATAGCTGGGCGTAAGACGTGATCTGCATTAAGGCAACGCCAGCGTAAGCGGTGTCAGCGATATCCTGTGCCGTCGATCAGCGCAGCAGCGATTCGCCGCCTATAGCGGACCGGGAACGCGGGCGGAACGCCCGAAGACGATGACGAATGCGATGCCGCCCAAAGTCGCAAGCGAGGCAAGAAACAACCTTAACGTGACGGGTTCGGTTACGAAGATCGCCCCGCCTACCGCTGCGATGACGGGAACGCTGAGTTGAACGACCGAGGCGTTGACCGCTTTCATGTCGCGCAGCGCCATGTACCAGATGACGTAACCGACACCTGTGGTCAACGCGCCGGACAACACCGCGTACATGAAACCCATTGCATCGATCGAAGCCCACGACAGCGTGGCGATACTCAATACCGCGGCGAGCGGAAGCGCACGCAAAAAATTGCCGGCATTAACGTGCAGCGGCTCACGCCCACCCTTGCCCATCAAGCAGTAAACGCCCCATGCCACGCCGGCACCAAGCATCAGGCCGGCATCCGCGAGCGGTGGAGCGGAGGCGCCCGGTAGAAGAAGGCCTACCAGGCCGCTGCACGCCAGAACAAGGCCTGCGATCTGTAACGGTTGCAATCTTTCGCCGGACCACAAGCCGTAACCGATCATGGCTAGTTGCGCACCTCCGACGAGCAGCAACGCTCCTGTCGCCGTGGAAAGCGAGACGTAGGCAAATGAGAAGGTGAAGGCATAAGCGATCAGCACCAGCGCGCCCGGCCAGTCGCCCGCAATTGCTCGGCGCGCCGGGCCACGCCGCGTGCCGATAATCAGCAGGAGCGCCACGAGCGCGGACAAAATACGGATCGTGGTAAAGCTCACTGCATCGATGGTTGTCATCTTGAGTGCGAGTCGGCACAGCAGGGAATTTCCGGCAAACATAAGCATCGCGATGACCGTAAACACGACGACCCTCACCTGGGCGCGCGAATATGGCCGTATTGAATGGATCGACACCTCAAGCGGCGGAGACTGGCGGCGTCGGTCCATTACGACGTCAGTGCAAACCCGCGAGCAGACCCGAGGCTGCCAGCGCGATGATGCCGATCTGCAACGTACAAACGACCGGCATGATCCGCTCTCCGCGCGAAGCAAAAACCGGAATGACCGCGATTAGACTGGGCACCGAGCACATCGCCAGCATGCCGATGCCCGCGACGTTGATGACGTCGCCCCTATGGATATATGCGAACGAGCCCCATCCACTCGGCAATTCCACCTTGCCCGAGAACTCGGCCGCGGACTGGCCCCAGAGTTCCGGTAGGCGATCGAGCGGGACATGCGGTTCCAGCGCGCCCGTCACATAGGCTATGAAGGCGATGATGAGCAGCACGAGTCCGCTGTTGGCGCCGGCGGCGAGGAACCTGGCGTAGCGTTCCTGTTCGAGATTGATTTTCATGGTCGTGCGAGCCTCATGGCCACCAGCCAAGCCCCTTGGTCAGCATGCGACCGCCGGCAAAGAGCAGCAGCACGAGTACCAGTCGACGCACGTCCCGTGCAGGCAGGACGTGCAACAGACGGGCACCCAGCCGCGCACCGAGCATCATGCCGATCACGGACGGAACGGCCACCATCGGCAAGATCGCACCCCGGTTCAGGTACACCCACGCAGCGGACGAATCGACGAAAGTGAGAATGAAGCTCGAGGTGCCCGCCGAGACCTTCAGCGGGATTCCCATCACAAGATTCAGCGTCGGCAGATTGGCCCATCCGGCACCGAGACCGAACATTCCGGCGAGCATTCCAACGAGCACGAAAAGCGCGAGGCCGAGCGGCGTGCGTCGCGCACACCATTCGATGTCGCGACCGGTAGAGCGATCGTGAAAGACTCCGTATAAGCGCAGCGCACCGGCTAACCGGTCGGGGCGACGTGACGCATCGTAACCTTCCTGCGGTTTCACCCCGACCATGATGCCGACGATCGCGAGAATGGCCACGCCGAGCGCCACCTGCACGGTCGCAACCGGCATTGCCATACCCAGCATCGCTCCGCCAATCGAACTGGTTGACGCAATCAACGCTGGAGCAAGCGCCAGGCGAAGATTGGCAAGCCCGGTCTTCAACAATTGCGGACCTGCCGACAATGCCCCGGCCAATGCGACCAGGAGACCCGCGCCGCGAACGAAGTCCAGGTGAAAGGGAAAGAATCCCGCGACGATTGGAACAAACAGAACGCCGCCTCCGACGCCCGCCGGAACGGCCACGACGCCGAGGAGCAGGCAGACCACGAAAAGCGCCACGGGCCACGCCCACCATGGCATGCCACCTGCGCCTGCACCCTCCACACCGGCGAATGCATCGGAGCAAATGACGGCAGCAAAGATCAGCGCAAAGAAGCGTCTCTTCACGCGGTAACAACCGCAAGGCTGTGCGCACGCGCCGCAGCCTCGATGGTATTCACGAGCAACATCGTCACCGTCATCGGGCCGACCCCGCCGGGCACGGGCGTGATGAACGACGCCTTCTCGCGCACCGAAGCGAAATCCACATCACCGACCAGTCGCCCATCGGGCAGGCGATTGATCCCCACATCGATAACAACCGCGCCGGTACGCACCATCGGTGCGGTGATGAGATTCGGTTTGCCGGCCGCGACGACCAGGATGTCCGCGAGGATGGTGTACTGCGCCAGATCGCGCGTCTTGAGATGCGTGATGCTCACCGTCGCTTCGCGCTTCATGAGCATCATCGCCATGGGCTTGCCGACGATATTGCTCGCGCCGACCACGACGACGTTCTGTCCCGCGATCGGAATACCTGAATATTCGAGCAGGCAGACGACGCCGTAGGGCGTACATGGCGGGAACACCGTATCGGCCGCCACCAGCGCGCCGACGTTGTAAAGGTTGAAACCGTCCACATCCTTCTCGACTGCGATGGCTTCGATGAGACGGCGCGTATTGAACTGCGGGGGCAACGGCAGTTGAACGAGTATTCCGTGGATGGCGGAATTCGCGTTGAGCTCCGCAATGCATTGCAGCACGCGCTCCTCGGGTGCATCGGCAGCGAATTCGTGCTTCTCGGAGCGAATACCGATGTCTTCGCACGCCTTCGTCTTTTGTCGCACATACACATGCGATGCCGGATTGTTGCCCACCACGATCACGGCAAGCCCGGGAACGACGCCGTCTTCCTTCAGCGCATCGACGCGCAGCTTCCACTCCGACCGCACCCGCTTTGCGATCGCCTTGCCATCAATTAATTTCGCCGTCATCGTTTTCTTCGTCGTGCCGCCCGCACGCCACTCCGTTCGTTTTTATCGCGTGCTAACGCGCGCGGACTCGTTGCCTGAGCCAGACTCACTCACCTTCAGGTGCATTGAATTCTTTGTTTCCGCATCACAGCGATTTTTCACAGCCGTTAGACTGCTGCGCGAATGTCGCGAGTGCACCACGACCACCTGTGGTCCGTGACCGCTGAAATGCGCTGGCCAAGACGTGGTGCGTCGGCGCGCAAGCGGCACCGCCGGCACCAACAATCTTTCCAGTTCATCCTGCACGCCCGCGCTCATCGCGGTTCGATACTTGACGCTGTGAATGCACTCGCGATCGCCGAACTCGCAGCGGTTCTGCGTGGTGCCGCCGCACGCGCCGTTGGCCAATCCCTTGGGACATGTTTCGGGACACACGTACTGTGTTGCCGCCAGCCTGCACATGCCGCAGGTATCGCACCCGACGACCGGCCGCTTCACGGCACGCTCCACGATTTCCAGCGCGCGTCCTGCAGCGGTTTTTTCCTTGCCATAGAACGGGCGCATCAGAGCGCCGAACAGACTCGCGATCGGACCGTGCTCGAACACGACCGCGTGTACCCGGCTCAGGACCTCGTACTTGATGCGCTCCTTCGCGCTCGCGCGGGCGTCGTTGCGGTCGCCCAGATGCCAGCGTGGACCGTGCGGGACAGGATCAGCGACTGTGCCATCCGGCGCCGTCATGGCTTCGCGCCACGCAACATCCCACGCCGCGCGATCCGGACACTCGACCGTCGCCTGACGCACCGCCTCTTCCAGCGCCTCGACTTTCTCCGGCGCGTGCAGGCCGGTGATCTGTACGCCTGCGTAGCCGGCCAGCTTGACGCCGACGATTTGCAGCGCAAGACGCCGTAGCACGCGAGCCGAGCCATGATCCGGGCACGTCTTCGCTTCGGCTTCGAGCATCGCCATGAACGAATCGGTGATGGTGATGCCCGGCAGTGCGTGCTTGCGGATGTACCGCGCACGCGCGGCAGGCAGGAGCAGCACGTTGGCGACCAACGGCACCCGATAGCCGCGCTGCGCCACCCAAGTGGCCGCTTCGATGTATTTCTGCGGATCGAACCCGATTTGCGTAACGACCAGGTTGGCGCCGGCGCCAACCTTCTTGCCGAGCTTGAGGTACTGCGCCATCGCGTCTTCTTCGCAGTACTTGAACGGATTCAACGCACAGGCGATCAGCCAATCCGGCTGCAACTGACGCACTCGTTGAATGGCAGGTACGGATTCGAGATAGCGCGCGCGCCCGACGGGCGGCTCCGACTTGAGTCGATCGCCGGTAAGAATCAGCACATTGGCAAGACCGTTTGCCTGCATATGCTCGACCATGCGCTCGAGGTCTTCCATTTCACGGCCTTTGCCCGAGAAATGGACCAGCGGTTGTTTGCCGGTGACGTCGAATAGATTCGCCGCAGCGGCCACCGGCTCCGGGTCACGTTCCGATACCACGCGATCGGTTACGGCGAAGGTGGCGAGTCGTCCGTGCTGCTTCATCACCGCGGCGATCCCGCCCAGCCTGGAAAGATCGTCACGCAGGATGCGGTCGACCGAAGGAATGAACTCGAGCGACCAGAAGAAGCGATGCTCGGCGAGCGCAGCCATCAGTGCATTCATGATGCTCGATGCCTCAATGCGCGGCGCTCTGCGCAACCATCAGCCGGCCCGCTTCGGTAGATGCCGCCGTACCCTGCACGAAACCTTTCATCGCCTCTTCGTAAAGGAGTTGAAGCGTGTACTCCTTGAGTTCGGCGAAGCGAGGCAGGGTCTGCATGTGGAAGGTGCGTGGCCGCGGCAGATCGACATCGAGAATGGCTTTCACCGCCGTCGGCTTATACGACAGCACGATCACTCGATCGGCGAGCAGAATCGCCTCATCCACTTCCGAGGTGACGAAGAGCGTGGTGATCCCCTCGTCTTCGAACAACTGCAGGAAGTACTCCTGCATCAGTCCGCGCGACATGTGGTCGAGGCCGCGGAACGGTTCATCGAGCAACAACACCTTCGGGCGTTTGATGAGCGCTCGTGCGACTTCCGCACGACGCTGCATGCCGCCGGAGATTTGCTCCGGATAACGCTGCTCGAATCCGGCAAGGCCGACTTTCTTGAGCAGCTCCTGCGCACGCTTACGCGCCTCGTCGCGCGCCATGCCGGACTGGATCGGCCCGAAGGCGACGTTATCGAGCAGATTCATCCAGGGAAATAGCGCGGTCTCCTGGAACACCACCATCCGGTCCGAACCGGGGCCGGTCACCGTTTTGCCGTCGATGACCACTTCGCCCACGCTCGGCGTCGTGTAGCCCGCGATCAGATTCACCAGCGTACTTTTACCGCTGCCCGATGGCCCGATCAGAACGTTGAGTTTCCCCGGCTGGATATCGAACGAGCAGTTGCGCAGAATCACTTCCGGCTCACCCGCACGGGAGAACACCTTGCCGACCGCAGCCACTTGCGTGTGACCGCCTGTTACGAGTTTCGATGTTTTCGTCATTACATGACTCCGTGGACTAGGCGAACTCGCGCTCGCCGGCGGCAAAGGCCTTGACGGCTTCCTCGTGCACCGCTTCGATGGCTTCGTCCTTCAGGCGCAGGAATTCCGGCGCCGTGAGCAAATCCATCGTGCGCGGTCGCGGCAGATTCACTGCGATCGTCTGCTTGATGCGGCCGGGGCGCGAGGTCATCACCAGCACACGGTCAGCGAGGAAAATCGCTTCCTCGAGATCGTGCGTGATGAAGAGCACCGTCTTCGCCGCGAGGTCGTGCAGTTCAAGCAGTGCATTGTGGGTAACCGTTTTCGTCAACGCGTCGAGACCGCGAAACGGCTCGTCCAGCAAAATGACTTTCGGGTCGTTCACCAGCGCGCGGATGATTTCCACGCGACGGTTCATGCCGGACGAAATCGCACTCGGATAAAGATCCTCGATGTCGGCCAGACCGACACGCGCCAGCATTTCTCGCGAACGTTCGAGCGCCACGGATTCGCTCATGCGCTTCTGCGCGATCGGTCCACGGATCAGATTCTCGCGAATGGTCGCCCAGGGAAACAGCGCGCCGTTCTGGAATACCACGATGCGATCCGGGCCCGGCTTCGGTCGCATGCCAGGCCGGTTGATCCATTCACTGTCCAGCTGAATGCCGCCGGATGTCAGCGAATCGAACCCGGCAATCGCATTGAGGATGGTCGACTTGCCGCAACCCGACGGGCCGACGATCGCGCAAAACTCGCCCGGGCGGATCTCAATGGAACAATCATCCACCGCGACTACGCTGCGTCCGAGTGGATCGTAGATCTTGCCCGCGTTGCGAATGGACAACCATCCGGATCGCGCGGCTACGCCGAGTTCGTGCGCCGCGAACGTGCGCGTCAGCGTTTGCAGCAACTCGTGCCCCGCGCGTCCGGCTGCCCGCGCCAGCAACTGAAAGGCGCTGCCGTTGATCGCGAGCACACGGGTCGGAATTTCGCTCCGTGCCGAAATCACGCGCCGCGGCATACCCTGCACCAGCGCGGCAAAACCGAACAGTTGCCCGCGCTCGGAAGCTTCGCGCGCCACCGAATACTGCGACTCGGCTGCCTGCACTTCGGGATGGCCAATACGACCATCGATCAGGAGATAAAAATCCTCAGCCGTATCGTTTTTGGCATAAAGGAATGCGCCGCGTTCGAACTCGCACTCACGTGCGATCTCCGCAGCCCCCGCCAGCATCTCGACGGGCGCATCGCGGAAAAAGGTGTTCGAACGAAACAGTTCGACACGCTCTTGTAGAGTCAGCATATAACGGTGCCCTTTCAATGGCCGCGCTGCCACGGCGTGGCGCGCTTTCCGATCCAGCTCATGACACCGCTGGAAGCCATGCCGGCGATACCGATGGACAGCATGCCGACGACAATTCCAACCAGCGATTGGCTCATGTATGCATTCCAGGTCAGATAACCCAGGCCGAGTTGTGCCGAAGCCATCTCCGCGGCAATGACGACTTCCCACGTAATTCCGATCGCAATGGAAAGACCGGTGAAAAGCGATGGCAATGCACCGGGCACCATGACGCGCCAGAACAGCGTCCGCTGGCTTGCTCCAAGAGAATGCGCGGCCTGGATGTAACGCATGTCGATGTTGTCGATACCCGCCAGCACGTTGATGAAGATCGGAAAGAACGCACCGAGGAAGGTGAGAAAGACCATCGTCATCTCGGGGCTCGGCCAGAACAGAATTGCCAAGGGCAACCAGGCCAGCGGAGGAATCGGGCGCAGGATTTCCAGAATGGGGAAACCGCCGAGGCGCAGCTTGCGGGCCATGCCCATCGAGACGCCGAGCGCAATGGCGAATATGGCGGCGGCAAAGAAACCAAGAAACACGCGACGGGAACTGGCCACCCAGGACAGCCAGTAGCCCTCCTGTTCCATCTGCTGCGGCACCGCTTGCGCGACTTCGATCGGGCTGGGCAGCACCGTCATCAGGCCAATCCACCTGGCGAATTGCCACACGATGAAGAAGGTGGCGATACCCAGAGCGCCCTGCCAGATCACCGGGTTTTGCAAAGCGCGTTTTACGCGTTCGCGTCGGCGCGCAAATCCGCTCAATACGATCGTATTCATGCGGCCTCCCCTTGTCCCTTGACGTGCCATGCCATCATGGCCTTGCCGACCTTGCGAATGAGCGCGCTCGAGGCCCAGCCAAGCACGCCGAGCGTGATCATGCCGATGAAAATGTTCGGTAACGCGAGTTGCGTGTAGCCGTCCAGGATCAGATAACCGAGGCCCGATGTGCCCGCGATCAGTTCACCGCCCACAAGCGAGAACCACGCGACGCCCATCGCAATCTGCAATCCGGTGAAGATGAATGGCAGCGCGCCCGGCACCACAACGCGTCTGAGCACGTCCACACGGCCATAGCCCAGACAGGCGGCGGCGCGGAAGTAGGTGTCCGGAATCGAGCGCACGCCGAGATAGGTGTTCAACACCGTGGCGAAGAACGACGCGAGCAAGGTGACGAAGATCACCGCCATTTCCGTTTCTGGAAAAGTCAGAACGGCGAGCGGCACCCATGCGAGCGGCGGAATGGGCCGCAGCATCTCGACGATGGGAAAGAGCGTATTGCGTCCAAACGAACTCCAGCCGAGCACGATGCCGAGCGGCGCGCCGATGCCAACCGAGATCGCGAAGGCGATGTAGACGCGGATTACGCTCACCTTGATATGTTCGTAATACTCCGGCGTGAAAATCGAAATCCCGTACTGCGGCTCCTTGCTGATCCACTGGCCGAACAAATACACGGGGTCGGGAATGAAATGAAATCGCGGTGGCACCACCACCGCAGTCAGCAGATACCAGAGGCCGAAGAACAGCGCGAATCCAAGCAACGCGTAACGCAATCGGGGCAAGGACACCGCACGGTAGATGCGCCCGCCCCAGTCGCCTGGGGCCACGGGCCAGTCGGGCGACTGGCGAAGCCGCTCATCGTAGGGATCGTGAGTGTCGTGCGCCTCGCGCACGACGTCCGCGACCAGTTGAGGTTTGACGCCGGGCTTCGCCGTACGAGTAATCTCAGCGACGTTTTGCATGAGCCTGACCTACTTTCCCGCGCCGGCGACAAGCTCATCGCCCTTGAACGGATTTGCACCGCTGGCCGCAATCTCATACAAGCCCTTGGTCGGATCCAGACCAAGTTCCTTGAATGCCTGATTGATCAGGTCGTCGCGAACCGCACCTGGATGGAATTCTTTTTCGCGAATGATCTTTTCGTTTTGCAGGAACGCGTGCCCTCTTTGCAACAGATCGCGCGCACGCGCCGTGAGTGACATCTCGGCGTACAGCGCAACAGGTGCTGCACCCGTCTCGACCGGCGGTTTGCCATAGATCGCAAACCAGAGATTCTCGCGAGAGTAGTCGGGCAACTCCTTCTTCACGAAATTCACGGTTTCGATTGGGTTGTCGCGCATGAAATAAAGCGCCTCGATGTTCGCCTTGAGCCAAGCGATCGCCGCGGCGCGATTGGCTTCGACGAAATCCTTGCGCATCAAGACGACGTTGGCATCTTCCTCACCATACATCGCAGCCGATGCGGCATAGCGACCATGACCGTCGAACGCTGCCTTGGAAATGTGCGGCTCGTACACCAACGCGGCATCGATGCGTTTGGCCTGCAGGCTCGTCACGATCACTTCACCCTGCATCTGCTGCCATTTGACCTTCACGCCCTCTTTGTCGAATACGTGCTGACCCAGGCGGTCCGCGCAGCTTCCCTTGGGTACGCCAACGGTCTTGCCGTCAAGCCATTTGATCGCTTCGCGATGGTCCTTGAATTTCGGCGCATCGCTGCGCACCATGATCAGGCCGCACATACGCCCTGGCGACATCGCGTTTACCGCGACGATATCGATCGGCGCAAGTGCGCGCTTCGTGGTGGAAACGATCGCCGGGTTGTCGCCGAGGTAGCCGATATTCTGTTTGCCCGCGACGAGGTCGGTAATGACGGGTGGTCCCTGGAGATTACGTTTCCACTCCACCGTGCTGCCTTTTGGAAGCCATTTTTCCCACAGCTTGGTTTCCTTGAGGATTACGGTGTCCCAGGCGCCAGTCCAACCAAGAAAAAAATTGGTCTTGATGACTACCGGAGCGCCCTGGGCGTTGCTCGCCTTGGCTGCAATGGATTTCCAGCTTGCGTCGGAATTCTCCGCGGCGTGTGCGGCGAGCGCACACGCAAGCGCGGCGCCGGCCGCGAGGATGCGGATTGAGTGTTTCATCTCTGGGTCTCCTCGTTTCTATGGGTGACAAGCGTCAGTGCGGTCTTGCTGCCGCCTCCGGATTTCGGATTCTGAGTCGCCTACATGCTGGCAGTTTTGACGGATCGCATCGTTTCTTTTGTGCACTGCTGAAACTTCTCTGCTTCGTCGGCACTCATGTGGATCGTGTTCTCGGCAAGGGGATACGCACCAGTCACGCAATCGTCGCGATAGCGACGCAGCCCGTCTTCGATAATCGGCCCCACGTTGACATAGGAGCCACGGTTCTTCGGGATGGGGAAAGCGCTGTATCCCACCACGTCACCGCTGATGTGATAAATGCCGTCGCTCACCTGCCCACCACCGAGCGTCACCACCGGCACCGATAGGGTTTTCGAAAGATAAACGGAAAGTTCTGTCGGCACCTGCTCGAGGATGAAGCCGAACACCCCCGCCTCAACGAAGGCATGTGCGTCCTCGACAATTTTCATGGCGTCGACAGCGGTGCGACCCTTGATGCCGAAGCCGCTTTGCTCCGTGCGGCGAG
>DATCWO010000279.1:0-15484 GCA_036566325.1 Burkholderiales bacterium
TCCGCGCGAGCGACGCAGAAGTCGCCGCCAATCCACGCGCCCGCAGCGCCATTCTCCGCGTCGCGGAAAAGGCGGGTGCATGAACAACGTCAGAAAGCCGGCCGAGGATTGCCACAATGGCGCGGCTTAATTTCCTCCTGCTCGCGATTCTCGCGCTCTGCGCACTGGGGCTGGTCACGTCCCAGCACAAGGCGCGCAAGCTGGTCGCCGCGCATGAGCGCGAGCAGACGCGCGCGCGACAGATCGACGTCGAATGGGGGCAACTGCAACTCGAACAAAGTACGTGGGCGCTGCATCAGCGCATCGAGCGGCTGGCGCGCGAGCGTCTGCACATGGCCATGCCGGAGCAGCAGCGCGTGCAGATCGTGCAGCCGGGAGCGACGCCATGAAGTTCAGCGAAAGCCCCGTCCTCGAACTGCGTCTGCCGGTGTGGCGCTCACGCCTGATCCTGATCGCGTTCGCCGGCGCGTTCTTCATTCTGCTCGGCCGTGCGGTGTATCTGCAGGGGCTCAACCAGGATTTCCTCCAGGCCAAGGGCGCCTCGCGTTACAGCCGCGTCCTCGAAGTGCCCGCCACACGCGGCAAGATTCTCGATCGCAACGGCGAAGCGCTGGCGATCAGCACGCCGGTGAAGAGCGTCTGGGCGATCCCCGAAGACGTCAAAGTTTCGGGCGGGGAACTCAAGCAACTGGCTGCGCTGCTCGACATGCCGCAGCAGGAACTGCAGAAGCGCCTGTCCGCAACCGAACGCGATTTCGTGTACCTCAAGCGGCAACTTGCGCCGGCCGTGGCCGAGCGTGTGGCCGAACTGGGTATCCCGGGCATCAACCAGAGTGACGAATACCGCCGCTATTACCCGGGCGGTGAAGTCATGGCACACGTGCTGGGATTCACCAACACCGACGATGTCGGACAGGAAGGCATTGAGCTGGCGTTTCAAAGTCAGCTCGCCGGCAAGGCGGGCAGTCGTCGCGTCATCAAGGATCGGCGCGGTCACGTGGTGGAAGACATCGGCAGCATCACCGCTGCGCGTGACGGCAAGGATCTCGTTCTCGCGCTCGACTCGCGCATACAGAGTCTGGCCTACAGCCAGCTGGAAGCGGCGATCACGCAGCATCGCGCCAAGAGCGGCGCCATCGTCGTGGCCGATGTGCGTACGGGTGAAGTTCTGGCGCTCGCCAACCTGCCGACCTACAACCCGAACAACCGTACGCGCCTGACCGGTGCGCAACTGCGCAATCGTGCGGTGACGGACATGTTCGAGCCGGGCTCGACCTTGAAGCCGGTCACGATCGCACTCGCGCTCGACCGCGGCAAGGTCACACCCAGCACCGTGATTCAAACAGACCCGGGCTGGCTCACCATCGGCTCGGCCACGATTCACGACGCGCACCCGGAAGGCGCGCTCACAGTCGAACAAGTCATCCAGCGATCGAGCAACGTGGGCTCGGCGAAAATCGCGCTCGGTATGCCGGCGCTGGCGATGTACGAGATGTTCGAAGACATCGGCTTCGGTACCGAACCGCATCTGGGATTCCCGGGTGAAGCGGCAGGCCGCGTGCGCCCCTATAAAAGCTGGCGGCCGATCGAACAGGCGACCATGTCCTACGGCCACGGCATCACCGTGAGCCTGGTGCAACTGGTG
This sequence comes from Burkholderiales bacterium, assembly GCA_036566325.1. Lineage (GTDB taxonomy): Bacteria > Pseudomonadota > Gammaproteobacteria > Burkholderiales > SG8-39 > ZC4RG42. The sequence continues at coordinate 1,646 of DATCWO010000279.1, forward strand.
CGTGCATACACCGTGTTCGCGCATGACGGCCTGCTGATGCCGCTGTCGCTGATCAAGCTCGACCAGCCGCCCGCGGGCAAACAGGTGGTTTCCAGGAAAACCGCCGATGCGGTACGCCATATGCTGGAACTGGCTGTGCAGTCGGGCGGCACCGCGCCGCGCGCGCAGATCATGGGTTATCGCGTTGCCGGCAAGACCGGCACTGCACACAAGCTCGCGGATGGCCGCTACGCGCACGACAAGTACGTGTCCTCGTTCGTCGGGTTCGCACCGGCGTCGAACCCGCGTCTGGTGATCGCCGTCATGATCGACGAGCCGTCGGCCGGTAAGTACTACGGCGGTCAGGTCGCAGCGCCTGTTTTCGCACAGGTCATGGCCGGCAGTCTGCGTAGTCTCGGGGTGCAACCCGATGCGCCCATGGAACCCATCGAACTGCCGCCGCCCGGCGCGGAAATCAAGGAGAGCATCTGATGGGTGCCGCGCAAAACATATCGAGCAAGCTCGACGCTTTGGGGGCAAGCGTGAACGCGCTGCGATCCGACAGTCGTGCCGTGCGCACAGGCGATGTGTTTCTCGCCTATCCGGGCGAGCAGGCCGACGGGCGCCGCTTTATCGGCGATGCGATCAAGGCCGGCGCGAGCGCGATCATCTGGGAGAAGGAAGGCTTCACCTGGGACGAAGCGTGGCGTGTGCCGAACATGCCGGTCGAAGGGCTCAAGCACTTCGCCGGACATCTCGCCGATGAAGTGTATGGCCATCCTTCGGAACGTCTCGATGTCATCGCGCTCACTGGCACCAACGGCAAGACGACCTGCTCGCAATGGATCGCGCAGGCCTATGCGCTGCGCGGCTTGCGTGCAGCGGTGGTCGGTACGCTGGGCGTGGGTTATCCCGGCGCGCTGCAACAGACCTCCAACACCACACCCGATCCGGTCGTGCTGCATGAAGCGCTCAAGCGTTTCGCCGACGAGGGCGCAGTCGCGGTGGCGATGGAGGCCTCTTCCATCGGCATCGAACAGGGCCGCCTGAACGGCGTGTGCGTACGCACCGGCGTGTTCACCAATCTGTCGCGCGATCATCTCGACTATCACCCGGACATGGAGACCTACGCCCGGGTCAAGATGTCGCTGTTCCACCGGCCGGGCCTGCGTCACGCCGTGCTGAACATGGACGATGTCGCGGGCGTGCGCATTGCGCACTCGCTCGAAGGCGAGGGCGTCGAACGCGTCGCCTACAGCCTGACGCGCGACGTCGGTCTGCGCAGCGGTCTGGAACGTTATCTGGAAGCGCACCACATCGAACTGTCCGACAAAGGCATGGCGTTCGAACTGGTGTCGAGCTGGGGAAATGCGCGCGTCGAATCGCATTTGCTCGGCCGCTTCAACGTCGCCAATCTGCTTGCCGTAATCGGCGCACTGCTCGTCTCGGGCTTCAGTCTCGAAGACGCGGTCGATGCGGCAAAGCACTTCGAGCCGGTCGCAGGACGCATGCAGCGCGTCGGCGGCGGCGAGCAGGCGCTCGCGGTCATCGATTACGCCCATACGCCGGACGCACTCGAAAAAGTGCTCGCCGCGCTGCGCGACGTCGCGCGCATGCAGCACGGCAGTCTGCTGTGCGTATTCGGCTGCGGCGGCGATCGCGATCGCGGCAAACGGCCGCTCATGGGCGAAGCAGTATCGCGCTATGCCGATTACGCCATCGTCACCAGCGACAACCCGCGTAGTGAACAACCGTCTGCCATCGTTGCGGAGATCCTGCCCGGCCTGAGCATCCCGCACGACGTCGAAATCGATCGCAGAACCGCCATCCGGATGGCTGTGGCACAAGCCCGGCGCGGCGATGTGATCCTGATTGCAGGGAAGGGCCATGAACCGTATCAGGAAATCGCAGGACAGCGTCTGCCATTCTCGGACGTTGATGAAGCGCGCTGCGCGCTTGCGGAGCGTCAATCATGATGCGTCTGTCGGAAGCGGCATCGGCGCTTGCCACCTCGCTCGCAGGAGCGGATGTGGCGATCCACTCCGTCTCTACCGATACGCGCACGCTTACCGCGGGTGCATTGTTCGTTGCCTTGCGTGGCGAGCATTTCAACGGCCACGACTATGTGCCTACGGCAATCGAACGGGGAGCCGTCGCTGCATTGGTTGAGGCGGGGCAGGTGAGTAGTGCGCAATGGTCGATTCCGGTGCTGCCGGTGCGCGATACCAAACGCGCACTCGGCCTGCTTGCGCGCTATTGGCGGAACAAGTTCGATATTCCGCTGGTGACGGTAACCGGCTCGAACGGCAAGACCACCGTCAAGGAAATGACCGCGGCGATTCTGCGCGCGCACTATGGCGACGACGCAGTGCTGGCCACGGCCGGTAACTTCAACAACGACATCGGCCTGCCGCTCACCTTGCTGCGCCTGCGTGAAACGCATCGTTGCGCGGTGATCGAAGTGGGGATGAACCATGCGGGTGAAACCGACTATCTCGCGGATCTGGCGCGGCCCACCATCGCGTTGGTGAACAACGCGCAGCGCGAACATCAGGAGTTCATGCGCACGGTATCGGACGTCGCCATCGAGCATGCGGCATCCATTGCAGCGCTGCCGCCGCAGGGCGTGGCGGTGTTCAACGGCGATGATGCGCATGCCTACGTTTGGCGCAGCGCCACGGGCGGACGAACGGTGCGCGATTTCGGTCTTGATTCTGCGTGCGCAGTGCATGCCACGCCGCGCCTGACCGCAAACGGCTCGGCATTCGATCTGCACACACCGGAAGGGCGCGTGCAGGTCGATCTCAACGTGCCGGGTTTGCACAACGTGCGCAACGCGCTTGCTGCCGCTGCCGCGGCGACCGCCGCCGGCGCATCGCTCGATGCCGTCGCGCGCGGTTTGAATGCGTTCCAGGCGGTGAAGGGGCGCTTGCAGCGCAAGGCCGGTCGGCAAGGCGCACAACTCATCGACGATACCTACAACGCCAATCCCGATTCGGTGCGCGCAGCGATCGATGTGCTCGCGCAGGCTGACGGATTGCGCGTGCTGGTGCTGGGCGATATGGGCGAAGTCGGCACCGAGGGGCCGGCTTTCCACCAGGAAATCGGCGCGTATGCCAGGCAGGCCGGCATCGATCGGCTCTACGCCGTGGGCGACCTCGCGCGCGAAGCGGCGCATGCCTTTGGCGCCGGCGCGGAACACTGCGCCTCCACCGATGACGTCGTCGCGCAACTGCAGCCGCTGCTGACGCAACGTCCCAGCGTGCTGATCAAGGGATCGCGTTTCATGCGTATGGAACGCGTCGTCGAACAACTCGAAGCGGGGAAGGCATGACAACGGCCGCACTCCGCCGCATCGATGCGCGCATTCGTGCACGCAGGGAGGCTCCGTGCTGTTAGCACTTGCGCAATATCTGGCCGAGGATATCCGCGCCTTCAACGTCTTCGGCTACATCACGCTGCGCGCCGTGCTGGCCGCGCTGACCGCGCTGGCGATTTCGTTTTTCGCCGGGCCCGCGATGATCCGCAAGCTGACCGCGTACAAGATCGGGCAGGCAGTGCGCAACGACGGGCCGCAGACCCATCTCACCAAGGCCGGCACGCCGACCATGGGTGGCGCGCTCATTCTCGTATCGATCGGCGTCACGACATTGCTGTGGGCCGACCTGGGCAATCGCTTCGTCTGGATCGTGCTGCTCGTCACGCTCGGTTTCGGTGCGATCGGCTGGGTCGATGACTATCGTAAAGTCGTGCATCGCAACCCCAAGGGCTTGTCGGCGAAAGCGAAGTATTTCTGGCAATCGGTCATCGGTCTGGTTGCAGCGGTGTATCTCGCTTTCGCCGTGCCGGCACCGAGCAGCGCCGAAATCTGGGATCTGTTCGTGCAGTGGGTGCGCAGCGGCCTGTCGATGGATCTGCCGGCACAGGCCGATCTGATCGTGCCTTTCTTCAAGAACGTCGCCTATCCCCTCGGCGTATTCGGTTTCATTCTGCTGAGCTACTTCGTCATCGTCGGCACCAGCAACGCGGTGAATCTGACCGACGGGCTGGACGGCCTCGCCATCATGCCGGCGGTCATGGTCGGCGCCGCGCTCGGTATCTTCGCCTATGTTTCAGGCAACGCGGTGTTCGCCAAATACCTGTTGCTGCCCAACATTCCGGGGGCGGGCGAGTTGACCGTGTTCTGCGGCGCGCTGGTCGGCGCGGGGCTGGGCTTCCTGTGGTTCAACGTCTATCCCGCCGAAGTGTTCATGGGCGACGTCGGCGCGCTCGCGCTCGGCGCGGCGCTTGGCACCGTCGCCATCATCACGCGGCAGGAAATCGTGCTGTTCATCATGGGCGGCGTGTTCGTCGCAGAAACCGTATCCGTGATGATGCAGGTGCTGTATTTCAAGGCCACCGGCGGCAGGCGAATATTCCGCATGGCGCCGCTTCATCACCACTACGAGCTGGGGGGATGGAAGGAGACGCAAGTTGTTGTTCGTTTCTGGATCATCACCATCGTGCTGGTGTTGTTCGGTTTGTCGACGTTGAAGCTGAGATAAATGAACGCTGAGCATTCCTTCATCCACGGTAAGCGGGTTCTCGTGCTGGGACTCGGCGAATCCGGTCTTTCCATGGCGCAATGGCTGTCGCGTCATGGCGCGCGCGTGCGCGTGGCCGATTCGCGCGCGACGCCGCCGGGCCTGGATGAACTGCGCAGTTCGACGCGCGATGCCGAGTTGCGCTTCGGCGCGTTCGACGATGCGCTGCTCGAAGGCATCGATCTCCTTGCACTCAGTCCGGGGCTGTCTCCCAACGAGCCCGTGGTACGCACGGCGCGCATGCGCGGCGTGCCGGTCTGCGGCGATATCGAGCTGTTTGCGCGCGCCCTTCCCGCCGAGCATCGTCCGAAGGTGATCGGGATAACCGGCACCAACGGCAAGACCACCGTGACCGCGCTGGTCGGCGCGATGTGTCGCGCCGCAGGGCTCGACTGCGAAGTTGCCGGCAACATCGGCCCGGCCGCACTCCGCGCAGCGATGGCGCGCGAGGACGCACATCGACAACCCGAGGCGTGGGTGCTCGAGTTGTCAAGCTTCCAGTTGGAAACGACTGACACGTTGGCGCCGGACGTCGCCACCGTGCTGAACGTGACAGAGGATCATCTCGATCGCCATGCGGCTTTGGCCGATTATGCGGAAGCGAAATCGCGCATCTTCTACGGCGGCGGCACGCAGGTGCTGAACCGCGAAGATCGCTACAGCATCGGCATGGCCATTCCGGGACGCCGGCGCGTGACCTTCGGTCTCAACGCGGCGCCCGACAGCGACGATTTCGGTCTGATCAACGTTTCCGGTGAACTGTGTCTGGCGCAGGGCACCACGCCGTTATTGCCGATCCGTGAAATGCGCCTCGAAGGGTTGCACAACGCGGCCAACGCGCTCGCGGCGCTCGCACTTGCGCGCGCGATCGGCTTGCCGTTCGCCCCGCTGATCGAAACGCTTCGGACTTTTCGCGGCTTGCCGCATCGCGTGGAGCGCGTGGCCGAAGTCGGCGGCGTGGTGTTCTACGACGACTCCAAGGGCACCAACGTCGGCTCGACCGTGGCCGCGCTGGATGGTTTCAGCCGGCAGCTCGCTGCGCAGCACGCCAAAGTCGTGCTGATCGCCGGCGGCGAAGGCAAGGGGCAGGATTTCAAACCGCTGCGGGCCTCGGTGACGAGCGGTGCGCGCGCGGTGATTCTGATCGGTCGCGATGCACCCTTGTTGCGCGAAGCGTTGTCGGATAGCGGCGTGTCGATAGTCGACGCGCACGACATGGAGGAGGCGGTCGCAAAATCGTTCGAGCTGGCCGAACGCGGCGACGTGGTGTTGTTGTCGCCCGCCTGCGCCAGCCTCGATATGTACAGTAACTACAAGCATCGCGGCACAGTGTTTTGCGCCGCGGTGGAAAAGCTGGCGCATCGGCGATGAAGCGCAAACAGAAAGCGCCCGACCGCTACGCACTGTCCTCCATGAGCTACGCCCATGGCGGCGGCGTGACCGGCGGACGCGCGCAACTGGACGAGTACGACAACGGGCTGGTGTGGTCGGCGCTGTTGCTGCTCGTCATCGGTCTGGTAATGGTCTATTCGGCGTCGATATCGACGGCGGAAGCAAGTCGTTACACGGCCAACAGTTCGACCTGGTTCCTGATCCGCCAGTCGATTTTTCTGCTCGTCGGCGTGATTGCCGCGTCAGTCGCGTTCCAGGTGCCGATGCGGGTGTGGCAGCGCATGGCGCCGTGGATCTTTTTCGTCGGACTGATCGCACTGGCGCTGGTGCTGATTCCCGGTGTCGGCAAGGAAGTGAATGGTGCGCGGCGCTGGATTTCGTTCGGTATCGTCAATCTGCAGCCGTCCGAATTCATGAAGCTGGCCGCGGTGCTGTACGCCGCCGATTACACGGTGCGCAAAAGCGCCCTGATGCACAGCCTGAAGCAGGGTTTGCTGCCGATGCTCGCGGTGATGCTGATGGTCGGCTGGCTGCTGCTGCAGGAGCCCGATTTCGGCGCCTTTGTCGTCATCGTGTCGATCGCCATGGCGGTGCTGTTTCTCGGCGGCATGAACGTCAAGTGGTTCGCCGGATTGCTGCTGATGTGCGCCTTCGGCTTCGTCGCGCTGGTGCTTGCTTCGCCGTATCGACTGCAGCGCCTGTTCGGCTTCATGGATCCCTGGGCGGATGCTTTCGGCAAGGGCTATCAGTTGTCGCACGCGCTGATCGCCTTCGGCCGCGGCGAGTGGCTGGGCGTCGGTCTGGGCGCGAGCGTGGAGAAACTTTTCTACCTGCCCGAAGCGCATACCGATTTTCTGCTCGCCGTGATCGCCGAAGAACTCGGCTTCATCGGCGTCGCGATCGTGATCGGTCTGTTTGCCTGGCTGGTGCTGCGCGCGTTTGCCATCGGTCGTCAGGCCGTGTCGCTCGAACGCCCATTCGCCGCGCTCGTTGCGCATGGTATCGGCACGTGGATCTGCGTGCAGTCGTTCATCAACATGGGCGTCAACATGGGCGTGCTGCCGACCAAGGGTCTCACCCTGCCGCTTATGAGCTTCGGCGGCAGCGGCATCCTGGCCAACTGCGTCGCGCTCGCCGTCCTGCTCAGGATTGATTGGGAAAATAGACAGCTGATGCGAGGGCTGTCGGCATGAGCAAGACGATCCTCATCATGGCTGGCGGTACGGGAGGGCATGTTTTTGGTTCCGGCCGTGCTGCGCACTTAACTTGCGCTGCGCGCAAGTTAGCCTTCGCCGAAAACATGCCGTTGCGCTGTCGTGCTGCCGGAGGTGGCCGGTGAGCAAGACCATCCTGATTATGGCTGGCGGTACGGGAGGGCATGTTTTTCCCGCGCTCGCGGTGGCGCATCACTTGCGCGATGCCGGCTGGCGCGTGGTGTGGCTGGGCGCGCAGGGCGGTATGGAGGGCAATCTGGTACCCAAGTACGGTTATGAAATGCAGTGGGTGCGTTTCGGCGGCCTGCGCGGCAAGGGGTTGATGCGCAAACTGCTGCTGCCGCTGAACCTGCTGCGCGCATTCAAGCAGGCGGCACAGATCATCCGCCGCATCGATCCGGCCGTTGTGCTCGGTATGGGCGGCTACGTCACCTTCCCGGGCGGCATGATGGCCTCGCTGTTCAACCGGCCGTTGGTGATCCACGAACAGAACAGCATTGCCGGGCTGGCGAACAAGGTTCTCGCCGGGGTGGCCGACAAGGTACTGGTCGCTTTCCCGAACGCATTGAAGAAAGGCCTGTTCGTCGGCAATCCGGTACGCACGGAAATCGCGCAACTGCCGGCCCCCGCCGCGCGCTTCGAAGGACGCAGCGGCCCGCTCAGGCTGCTGGTCGTGGGTGGCAGTCTTGGCGCCGTGGCGCTGAACGATGTGGTGCCGCAGGCGCTCGCGCAGATGCCGGCGGAACAACGCCCGCAGGTCGTGCATCAGGCGGGCGTCAAACATATCGAGCAGCTGCGCGCCAATTACGCCAAAGCGGGCGTCGAGGCGCAAGCGCTGCCCTTCATCGACGACATGGCGCGCGCCTATGCGGAGGCCGATCTGGTGATCTGTCGCGCCGGAGCGATGACGATCGCCGAACTGGCCGCCGTCGGCGTCGCCAGCATTCTCGTGCCTTATCCGCATGCGGTGGATGACCACCAGACCACGAACGCGCGTTATCTGTCCGACGCCGGCGCGGCCATTCAATACGCGCAGGACGAGCTGACGCCGTTCGGTCTCGCCGCCCGCTTGCAGGCGATGACGCGCGCGCAATTACTGGACATGGCAAACAAGGCGCGCGCGCTCGGCAAGCCCGATGCGACACGCGTCGTGGCAAATATCTGTAGTGAGGCAGTGAAGTGAAGCACAAGGTCAAACGTATCCACTTCGTCGGTATCGGCGGCTCGGGCATGAGCGGCATCGCCGAAGTGCTGGTCAATCTGGGCTACCAGATCAGCGGATCCGACTTGCATGCGAACGCCGCGACCGAACGGCTCGCCGCGCTCGGTGCGCGAATTATCATCGGTCATGCGCGGGACAACGTCGGCGCCGCCGATGCGGTCGTGACCTCGACCGCGGTGAAAGGGGACAACCCGGAGGTGCGGGCCGCGCGCGCTAAGCGGATTCCGGTCGTACCGCGTGCGCTGATGCTGGCCGAATTGATGCGATTGAAGCAGGGCATTGCCGTGGCCGGCACGCACGGCAAGACGACCACCACCAGTCTGGTGGCGAGCGTGCTTGCAGAGGGCGGCCTCGATCCCACTTTCGTGATCGGCGGTCGCTTGACCAGTGCGGCGACCAACGCGCGCCTCGGTACCGGCGAATTCATCGTGGTCGAAGCAGACGAATCGGACGCGTCGTTCCTGCATCTGCAGCCGGTCATGGCGATCGTGACCAACATCGATGCCGACCACATGGAGACCTATCAACACGATTTCACGCGACTCAAGCAGGCCTTCGTCAGCTTTCTGCAGAACCTGCCCTTCTACGGCAGCGCGATTCTCTGCGTCGACGATCCGCAAGTGCGCGAAATCCATCCCTTCGTGTCCAAGCCCGTCATCACCTACGGCTTCAGCAAGGACGCGATGGTGCGCGCGGAAAACGTCAAGCACAGCAACGGCTCCATGTTGTTCGATGCGGTGGGTGAGCGTTTCGACGGCAAGTTACCGGTCAAGGTGAACCTGCCCGGGCGCCACAACGTACTCAATGCGCTGGCGGCGATTACGGTCGGCCTGGAACTCGATATCCCGGCGTCTTCGATCCAGAAAGCGCTGGCCGAATTTCGTGGCGTCGGCCGTCGCTTCCAGCGTTACGGCGATATCCCGATCGCCACGGGCGGCCGCTTCACGTTGATTGACGATTACGGCCATCACCCGGTCGAGATGGAAGCCACGATCAATGCGGCGCGCGGTGCGTTTCCCGGTCGTCGCATCGTGCTGGCCTTTCAGCCGCATCGCTATACCCGCACACGCGATCTGTTCGAGGATTTCGTGCGTGTACTTTCGAGCGTCGATGCCTTGTTGCTGGCCGAAGTTTATGCCGCGGGCGAGCCGCCCATTGTCGCGGCTGACGGTCGCGCGATTGCGCGCGCCGTGCGCGTGGCCGGCAAGGTCGAGCCGGTGTTCGTCGAACAAATCGACGAAATGCCGCGCGCCATCATGCAGGCGGCGCTGGACGGCGATGTGGTCGTCGTTATGGGTGCGGGCTCCATCGGCGGTGTGCCGGCAGTGGTGGCCAAAGAGGGAGCGAGGTAGGTGAGGCGATGCATATGACCGAACCCATCCACTTTGCCCCCGCCAACGGGACGCAAGGACGTCTGCTGCATAACGAGTCCATGGCCAGACATGTGAGCTGGCGCGCCGGTGGACCGGCGAGACAGGCGTATGTGCCGGCGGGTGTGGATGATCTCGCCGCATCCCTGCGCAGCCTGGCGGCGGACGAAGCGGTGTGCTTCGTCGGTCTGGGCAGCAATCTGCTGGTGCGTGATGGTGGATTCGACGGCACGGTTGTGCTGATGCACAACACGCGCGGTGCGATGCGGCACGAGGATCGTCTCATTTATGCCGAAGCCGGCGTGGCGAGTCCGAAGGTTGCGCGTTACGCCGCACTGCACGGTTATGAGGGGGCCGAATTCCTCGCCGGCATACCGGGCACGATCGGTGGCGCGTTGGCGATGAACGCCGGCTGTTATGGCGTGGAGACATGGGAAAACGTCGAACGCGTGCAGGTCATACAACGCAACGGCGAACTGGTGGAACGCGTTCCGACCGACTTCGAAATCGGCTATCGCCATGTCCTGGCGCATCGCGGCACGCTCGGCGTGGACGCATGGTTCGCCGGCGCGTGGTTCCGCTTTCCGCGAGGCAACATGCAGCGCGCGCGCTTGCGCATCAAGGAACTGCTCAGCGCACGAGTTGCCTCGCAGCCGCTCAATCTGCCCAATGCCGGCTCGGTGTTTCGCAATCCGCCGGGCGATTACGCCGCGCGTCTGATCGAAGCGTGCGGACTCAAAGGTTTTGCAATCGGTGGCGTGCATGTTTCGGAAAAGCACGCCAACTTTATCGTCAATCCGGAGGGCCGCGGGACGGCTGCCGACATCGAGGCATTGATTGCGCATGTGCGTGAAGTCGTGCGCGAGCGTTTCGGTGTCGCCCTGCATCCCGAGGTTCGTATTGTTGGACAGGCTCATGAGTGAATTCGGCAAAGTCGCAGTGATGCTCGGCGGTCGATCCGCCGAACGGGCGGTATCGCTCAAAAGCGGTTCGATGGTGCTGGCAGCGTTGTTGAAAAAAGGGGTCGATGCACATCCTTTCGATCCGCAGGATCAGCCACTCGATCAATTGGTGGCCGAGCAATTCGACCGCGCATTCATTGCGCTGCATGGCGGCCATGGTGAAGACGGCACGATGCAGGGCGCATTGGAAGTGCTCGGCATTCCCTACACCGGCTCCGGCGTCATGGCCTGCGCACTGGCAATGGACAAGTGGCGCACCAAACTGCTGTGGCAATCGGCCGGCGTGCCGACCCCGCCTTTCGCAATGCTCGACGACGATACCGATTTCGACGCCGTTGTTGCGCGCCTGGGACTGCCGATCATGGTGAAGCCCGCCAACGAAGGTTCGTCGATTGGGATGAGCAAGGTGCGCCGCGCGGAAGACTTGCGTGCGGCTTTCGAACTGGCGGCGAAGTACGACCCGCTGGTCATGGCCGAGGCCTTCATCGAAGGCATCGAGTTGACCGGCGCGATTCTGGGGGGGCAGGCGCTGCCGCTGATCAAGCTTGAAACGACGCGCGATTTTTACGACTACGAAGCGAAGTACATCGCCGACGACACGCGTTACATCGTGCCGTGCGGACTTCCTGCGCAGCAGGAGGTGGCCATTCAGCAACAGGCGCTGCAGGCCTTTCGCGCACTCGGTTGCAGCGGTTGGGGTCGTGTGGATGTGATGCTCGATCGCGCAGGCCAGCCGTATTTCCTCGAAGTGAACACGTCGCCCGGTATGACGGATCACTCGCTGGTGCCGATGGCGGCGCGGCACGCCGGTATTTCGTATGAAGAGCTGTGTTTGCGCGTGCTGCAACTCGCGGCGCTCAAATCGCGCGCGCAAGTGGGAGGCGCCTAGCGCATGGCTACGCTGATCGGAGGTCTCGCCCGTGTGGGATAACCCGCGCCTGTTGAATCTCGCAGCCAACGCCCTGTACGGAGTGGCGGCGTTCATCGTGCTGTGCATCGCGGTGATTGCGATCGTGAACTCGCAATTGTTTCCCTTGCGCACGGTGAGCGTGCGGGGCGCGCCGCAGCACGTCGATGCTGCGGCGATCGAACGCGCGCTGGCTGGACGAGTCACGGGCAATTTCTTCGGCGTCGATCTGGTTGCCGTGCGCGATGCAATGGAGAGCGTTCCGTGGGTGCGGCGCGTCGAAGTGCGGCGGCATTGGCCCGACACGATCGTGGTGAAAGTGGAAGAGCACGAAGCGCTGGCGCGCTGGCGCGATGAACAACTGGTGAACACGCATGGCGAGCTGTTCGAAGGGCAGATCACCGCCGACCTGCCGCGCTTCAGCGGGCCGAGCGGAACCGAAGCGGCGATGACAGCGCATTACCGTGAATTCGCGCAACGCGTCGCGGCGCTGGGGATGCGCATCACGAGTATTGAGCTGTCGCCCCGCCACGCCTGGGAATTGAAGCTCGCCGGTGAAGAGCGTGGGCTGACGATCATGCTGGGGCGCGAGCAGGTGCAATACAGCGCCGCCGATCGATTGCAGCGTTTCGTCGAAATGTATCCGACCACGGTCGGACTGCTGCACCGCAATGTCGGGGATGTGGATTTGCGTTATCCGAATGGATTCGCGCTGCGTGTGCCGGGTCTGGAGAAACTCGACTCGAAGAACAAGAAGGCAGGGAGTGCGTGATTAAAACAATGAGACCGGCAGCCAAAGAAAACTTGAACCTGATCGTCGGGCTGGACATAGGCACGTCCAAAGTCATCGCGCTGGTGGCCGACGTTCAGCCCGACGGCACGCTCGAAATCATGGGCATGGGCACGCATGATTCGAAAGGGCTCAGGAAGGGCGTGGTCGTCAACATCGAAGCCACAGTCAACGCGATTCAGCGCGCGCTCGAAGAAGCGGAGCTGATGGCCGACTGCAAGATCGATCGCGTGTTTACCGGCATCGCGGGCAGCCATATCCGCAGCTTCAACTCGACCGGCATGGTGGCGATCAAGGACAAGGAGGTCGCTCCCCTCGACGTGCAGCGTGTCATTGAGACCGCGCGTGCGATGCCCATCCCCACCGATCAGCAGGTGCTGCACATCCTGACGCAGGAATTCGTCGTCGATGGGCAGGACGGCATTCGCGAACCGCTCGGCATGAGCGGCGTGCGTCTTGAAGTCAAAGTTCACATCGTCACCGGCGCGGTGTCCGCCGCGCAGAACATCGTCAAGTGCGTGCGTCGTTGCGGGCTGGAAGTCGCCGATCTGATTCTGCAGCCGCTCGCATCCAGCATCGCGGTGCTGTCGGAAGACGAGAAGGAGCTTGGTGTGTGCCTGGTCGATATCGGCGGCGGTACGACCGATATCGCGGTATTTCGCGAAGGCGCGATCCGTCACACGGCGGTCATTCCGATCGCCGGCGATCAGGTCACCAGCGACATCGCCATGGCCTTACGCACGCCGACGCCGGAAGCCGAGCAGATCAAGTTGCATCACGGCTGCGCGCTGCGTCAGTTGGCCGATCCGGATCAGATGGTCGAAGTGCCCGGTCTGGGCGATCGGGGCTCGCGCCAGTTGTCGCGTCAGATGCTGGCGGAAGTGATCGAACCGCGCATCGAAGAGTTGTACACGCTCATTCAGCAAGTGCTGCGGCAATCGGGTTTCGAAGATCTGCTGTCGTCGGGAATCGTGCTGACCGGCGGCTCGTCGGTGATGCAGGGCATGGTGGAACTGGGCGAAGAAATTTTCCACATGCCGGTGCGCCTCGGCGTGCCGCGTTATGCCGGCGGCCTGGCTGAAGTGGTGCAGAACCCGCGCTTCGCCACCGCGATGGGTTTATTGCTGGAAGGCAAATCGCAATTCGAGCGCGGCGTGATCGCGCGGCAAACGGGCAGCTTCAAATCGACGCTGCGCCGCATGCGGGAATGGTTGCAAAGGAATTTCTGAACGGGCGGGCGGTATGCGCTCGTTCGAAATGGGCTCGTCGGGGTGTCGAGAGACTCTTTCGACCGTGGAGCTGATTCGGTGCGTGAGGAGTGAAGAGTGAGATGTGGGGTGTCGGATGCAGCGCGGTTGTCCGCCACTCGTTTCACCCTTCACCCTTCGCGGGCTCGGTAATTTGACTGATTGGAGGTAAC
>DATCWO010000283.1:0-2377 GCA_036566325.1 Burkholderiales bacterium
TTTTCAGTTGCTGCTCGTCCATGCCGGGCGCGTTGATGGTCAGATCGACCTCGATCCCGAAGCCGGTTGGAATCTTGCCGATGCCGACCTCGCCCGTTACCGCGACGTCACCGGGCAGCGACACTTTCTCTTGTCCGGCAACAAACTTCAGCGCGCCAAGGAAGCAGGCGGAATAACCGGCCGCGAACAACTGTTCCGGATTCGTGCCGTCGCCGCCAGGGCCACCCATCTCTTTCGGGATGGACAGTTTGAGATCGACCACGCCGTCGGAACTGCGTGAGGTACCTTCACGCCCACCGGAGGATGTCGCTTTGGCACGATAAAGAACTTTCTCGATGCTCATGAAAATCTCCTGATATGTTGGAGTGATAAACGCCTTGCATACTCAAGCTGTCTGTTCTTCAAGCGTCGGGTAATCGATGTAACCCTCTGCGCCGCCGCCATAGAAAGTGGCTGGGTTCGGCGTATTCAACGGCGCGCTGCGCTTGAAGCGCTCGGGCAAATCCGGATTGGCGAGGAACAACTGACCGAATGCAACAAGGTCGGCCAGGCCGGCTTTAAGCACGGCGTTGGCGCGATCGAAGGTATAACCGCCCGCGACGATGAGCGTGCCCGGATACAGCGGACGGAAATAACGAGCAGTGAGATCAGGCGTTGGGTGCTCGCTGGGAGGCTGGGACGGTTCGATCAGATGCAGATAGGCGAGATTCTTCAGCGCCAACTGCCGCACGACGTAACCGAAGGTCTCGTGCGGTTTGCAGTCGCACATGTCGTTGAAAGTACCACCCGGCGAGAGGCGCACGCCAACGCGATCGCTGCTCCAAACCGGCGTTACGGCATCGACCACTTCGAGCAGCAGACGCGCACGGTTTTCCACGCTGCCACCATAGCGGTCGGTGCGCTGGTTGGTGCCGTCTTCGAGAAACTGGTCGAGCAGATAGCCGTTCGCACCATGCACTTCGACGCCGTCGAAGCCTGCCGCCTTCGCGTTCTGCGCGGCCTGTCTGAACGCATCGACGATGTCGGGGATTTCTTCCGTAGCGAGGGCGCGCGGTGTCGGAATGTCCTTCAAGCCCTCCGCCGTGTAAGTCTGCACGCCGCGTGGCGCGATGGCGGATGGCGCAACCGGCAATTCGCCATCGAGAAAATCCGGATGAGAAATGCGCCCCACATGCCACAACTGCATGAAGATGAGACCGCCTTTGCCGTGGACGGCATCAGTCACCTTCTTCCATGCCGCAACTTGCGCCTCGCTGTGCATGCCCGGTGTCGCGATATAGCCCTGCCCGCCTGCGCTCGCCTGCGTCGCTTCGGTGACGATCAGTCCCGCGCCCGCCCGCTGACTGTAGTAGGTCGCGGCCATCGAGGAAGGCACGTTCCCCTCCTCCGCGCGGCTGCGCGTCAAAGGTGCCATCACCATGCGGTTCTTGAGCTGGAGCGTGCCCAGGCGGTACGGTGAAAACAGATCGATAGACTGTGCGGACCCGCTCGTCATGGTGGACTCCTTCAGTAGTACGGCGCGCATCGCCGCGTAACAGGGATTCACGAAAAGTTTGTCTGAACAGACAGGCAAGAAACGGACGCGCTTTCCCGCATAGACACTAGACACGCAACGTGTCGGCGCGTCAGCGCTCCGACTGATCCGGCATGAGGTGGATGCTGGCGCTCAGCAGCGACACGTCGACGGTGCGACCCACTTCGATCGCCCGCTTGCGCAAGGTGTGCGCCATCGCGGTGGCCGACAGGCATTCGCCGTTGGGCATGCGCAAACGCACCGTCGCCTGTCCGCCCAGCGGCACCATGGCATCGACTTGCGCGACATGGACGTTCTCGCGGCCGCTGTAGCTGTCGAGTTTTTCATCGACCATTCTCACATCGAGCGCGGGAATGAGCCACGCGATGCGCGTGCCGACCGCAAGATCGGGGCGCGACGCGGCAAGCAGCCGCAATCCGTTCCAGTCGATCTCCGTGTGCCGCTCGGTATGTGCAATCACGGTCGCCCACGCAAGATTCTTGTGTGCAACCAGACGCGCAATCTCGGCGCTGCACGGACGGGAAAAAATCTCCTCCGGTGTGCCGCTCTGCAGTGTGCGTCCGTGATGCAGCACCACCATGCGATCGGCAAGCATCTGCGCTTCGCTGAGCGAATGCGTGACGAACACGACCGGAATGGACAGGCGACGGCGCAACTCCGCCAGTTCTTCATACAGACGCTCGCGCGTAATCTGATCGACCGCGGAAAACGGCTCATCGAGCAGCAGCAGCTTCGGCTCGCGCACCAGCGCACGCGCCAGCGCCGCGCGCTGCTGCTGACCACCCGAGAGACGCGCAGGTCGCGCATCTTCGAGGCCTTTCATGCGCACCGCGTCGATCCACT
>DATCWO010000286.1:0-2782 GCA_036566325.1 Burkholderiales bacterium
GCCGGCCTTGATTTCGCCACGGTGATGAAGGCGTTTTTACGTGCCGACCCGGACATCATCATGGTCGGTGAGATGCGCGACAAGGAAACCACATCCATCGGCATCGAGGCATCGCTCACAGGTCACCTGGTGTTTGCGACGCTGCATACCAACAGCGCGCCGGAGTCCATCGTTCGTTTGCTCGACATGGGGATGGACCCGTTCAACTTCGCCGACGCCTTGCTGGGCATTCTGGCGCAACGTCTGGCGAAACGCCTGTGCGGCAAATGCAAGCAGGCGTATACGCCGGCGCCTGAGGAAATGAAGGCGCTGTTGACCGAGTACTGCCAGGAGTTGCTCAACACGCCCGCCTTCAAGACCGACGCAAAACACTCCTACGAAGCGGTCTATAAGGAGTGGGCCAAGCATTACGCCGACGAGAGCGGCCAGTTCAAGCTTTATCGCAAGGTCGGATGCGAAGCCTGCAACAACACCGGATACAAGGGACGGGTCGGCCTGCATGAATTGCTTGTCGGCACCGATGCCGTGAAGAAGCACATTCAGGAGCATGCGAGGGTTGCCGAAATCGTCGCCACCGCGCTCGATGAAGGGATGCGCACGCTGAAAATGGACGGCATCGAAAAGGTGCTGGGGGGCATTACCGATGTCGCCCAAGTCCGTGCGGTTTGTATCAAGTAACAGCGTGAGCGCGGCCGTGGAAGGCTCAGTCGACGCATCTGTGCGGCAACTCACGGCCGATGCGAACGATCTTTTCGCGCGCCTTGATCGACTCAACGATATCGGTGCATCGCTTTCCAGAGAGCGCGACCTCGATACGTTGCTGGAAAAAATCCTGCTCGCGGCGCAAAGCATTACGCACGCGGACGGGGGCACGCTTTACCTCGTTGAAGGCGATGGTCGGGATAAATGCCTGAGATTCGCCATCGTTCGAACCGGCTCGCTCAACGTGGCGCTCGGCGGAACGACGGGTAACGACATTCCGTTCTATCCCATTCACTTGTACAAGGAAGGCCAGCCGAACAATTCCATGGTGGCTGCCTACGCAGCGCTTCACGGCAGTACTGTCAACATTGCGGATGCTTACGCGGAAGAGGGGTTCGATTTCACCGGCACACGTAACTTCGACGAGAAGCAGGGTTATCGCTCGAAGTCGTTTCTCACGGTTCCGATGCGGGACCATGAAGGCGAAGTGATCGGCGTCCTGCAGCTCATCAACGCGATAGACACCGAATCCGATCGGATCGTCGAGTTCACGCGGGCCGATCAACAGCTCGTCGAATCGTTGGCGTCGCAAGCCGCCATCGCGATCAATAACCGCCAACTCACCAGCCAGTTGGAAAAACTGTTCGAATCGTTCATCGGGCTCATCAACTCGGCCATCGATGAGAAGTCGCCTTACACCGGTGGCCATTGCCAGCGTGTACCCATGCTCACCATGATGCTCGCCGAGGCAGCTGCGGCCACGGAGAGCGGGCCGTTGCGCGATTTCATGATGTCGGCCGAGGATCGCTACGAGCTGCACATCGCGGGGCTGCTACACGATTGCGGCAAGATCACCACGCCGGTCCATGTCGTCGATAAGGCGACCAAGCTGCAGACCATTTTCGATCGCATCGCGCTGATCGATACGCGCTTCGAAGTGCTGAAGCGCGATGCCGAAGTGGAAGCGCTCAGAAAGAAGCTCGAACTGGCGAAGCGCAAGAACGCCGACAAACTCGCGAATCGTAATGAAGTGTTCCTTATCGACCAGACGTTGCGCGAGACGCTGCGAACTCTGGAGGAAGACCGTCATTTTCTCCATCGCTGCAACATCGGCAGCGAGTCCATGTCGAAGGCGGAGCAGGAACGGGTTATTCGGGTCGGCACGCGATACCAGTGGCGTGACGCATCCGGCAACACGGCGCAGTTCCTTACCGAAGATGAGATCAAGAATCTTACGATTCAGCACGGCACACTGACCGACGAAGAGCGCGAGGTCATCAACTATCACATCGTCTCGACCATCAATATGCTCGAGTCGCTGCCGTGGCCCAAGCATTTGCGCAATGTTCCCGAGTACGCCGGCGGTCATCACGAGCGCATGGATGGCAAGGGCTACCCACGCGGTTTGACCGGCGAGCAGATGTCCGTGCAGGCGCGCGTCATGGCGATCGCCGATATCTTCGAAGCACTCACCGCCAAGGACCGCCCCTACAAGCGCGGCAAGACGCTTTCGGAATCGCTGCACATCCTCGGCAAATTCAAGCTCAACGGCCACATCGACCCGGATCTGTTCGATATCTTCATTCGCGAGAAGGTCTATCTGCGCTACGCGGAGCGGTTCGTCGATGGCGAGCAGATCGACGCGATCGATGAGTCGCTTATTCCTGGCTACGCGCGTTAAAAATTTTCCGTTCGTTCGAGTTTACTTCGAACGACCCTACTCCTGTTCGTCCTGAGCCGTGAGCGTAGCGAGCGAGTCGAAGGATGAACGAAAGGCTTGTCTCTCTTAATGCGTAGTCAGCACACCGACACCCTTGTCAGTGCTTCAACAGTTACGCAAATGTACGGTTAAGTGACGCGCTCCGTCACTGTTCGAGATATGACAAGGCAACTAGGTGTGACGCATTTCACGTCATGACGAAAGCATAATTCGTTAACCATTAAAAAACATAGCTAAGACAGTCCCTTGCCAACGTCCAGCGGTATTGGCACGCATTCTGGTCCGGGCCTTGCTCATAGGGGCTGTGCACGAGACGGATAACGGGTCTCGTCTCATCCAACAACTCGAGGAGAGTTCGAA
>DATCWO010000301.1:0-4664 GCA_036566325.1 Burkholderiales bacterium
TATCCATAGGCTGCCAGAATCCGTCAAGGGCATCATTCGCCGGTCCATCCGTTCGGTCGCCGATCTCGAGGCGTTGCTGTTGATCAGCAGTCAGCCGGATCGGGAGTGGCGTATCTCCGATATCAGTCGGGCGCTATACATTGCCGGCAGCGCGGCGGAGGCGCAACTCGCGCACATGAAATCGCAAGGCTTTGCCGTTTCGCCTTCCCCCGGCGTGTATTGCTATGCACCGGCGGACGATAAGGTGCGTGCGGCGGTGGAAGACCTTGGCGTCGTATATGAGCAATTGCGTGTCCGTGTGATTGAGTACATCTATTCGCGCCCATCCGATAGCGTGCGCAGCTTTGCGCACGCATTCCGTATCAAGGGAGATGCCGAAGAATGAGCTATTTGCCCGAGATGGTTTATGCCCTGTGTGCGCTGACCGCGCTGACATGCGTCGTGCTGCTGCTGCGCTCGTATGCGCGCACCGGCGTGCGATTGCTACTGTGGGCGGGGATCTGCTTCGTCGGTCTGGCCGTGGAGAACGTCATTCTGTTTCTCGATATGGTCGTGATTGACGATATCGATCTCGCTTTATGGCGTAACGGCGCGGCGCTGATCGGATTGCTGTTCCTGCTGTACGGGTTGATATGGGAGGCGCGTTCAGCATGAACCTTGAATTCATGCACGGTGGCATCACGATACTGTTCATTCTGGCCGGATTGTTCTTTTTTCGTTTTTGGCGCGATACGCTGGATCGCTTGTTTCTGCTGTTTGCGTTGTCTTTCTGGCTGCAGGCGTTGACACGCATGGGGCTCGAGATCGTGGGCGGACAGGAGGAGCGCGCGTACCTGTATCTCCTGCGCCTATTGGCTTTCCTGTTGATCGTCGCCGCGATCGCAATGAAGAATGTTCCGCAAAACGGGACGTCGAACAAAGTGGTGGAGGATTAAGGCCGCGAGGCTGCGCGTTTGCCCTGTGGACTTTCCAGTACGTCCTTGACGTAAAGTTCGCGCAATAAAACCATGGTCACCACCGCGAGCGGTGTAGCGAACAGCACACCCATCACGCCGAAAAGCAGGCCGAACGCCACCACCGATAGCAAGCCGATCGCGGGTGGCAATGCGACCGCCCAGCGCTGAGCGAGCGGCGTGATCAGGTTGCCTTCGAGCTGTTGCACCACGAGATAGACGACGGCCGCATACAGCGCGGCTTCCGGGCTGACGCTGAAACCAATGAGGATGCCGGGGATTGCTGCGACGATCGGACCGATGATCGGTACGAACTCCGCAACGCCGGCGACGATGCCCAGCGCCAGCGCAAGCGGAACATCGATGAGGGCCAGCCCGATCCCGGTTGCGATGCCGACGCCGAGCATGGCGATTCCCTGGCCGAGCAGCCATTTATGCAGTGCCCGGCCGGCCGCGTGGAGCGCCTGGCGCGTGTTGTCGCGACTGGAGAGCGGCACGAGGCGAAGTGCGCCCTCGATATAGAGCCGCGGTTCGAGCGCCAGATACAACGCCAGAAAGAAAATGAGCAGCGTGTTCGCCAGCGCACCGACCGTGCCTGAGGCGAAGCGCGTAATCCCCTTAAGTGCTTCGCCGCTGTTCTCGCGCGCCTGCTGCATGGTGTCCATCACCGCGCCCCCCATCGGTTGGGCGGCGATCCAGTCGCGCAGTTTCCGCACAGCCTCCGGCACCCGACGCGTGAGCTCAGCCATTTGTTCGCTCACCTGACTGCCGAACAGCCAACCGGCCCCGACTACCAGAACAAGCACCATCAACACCACGATGAGCACGCTCCAGCGCTCCGGGATATGCAAGTGCCTGTTGAACGGCGCCGAAAGGGCGCGCAGTACGGAAGCAAACACGACGCCGGCGAAGGCAAGCAGCAAGACATCCGCCAGCGCCCAGGCAAGCAGTGCGGTGGCGCCGATTGCCAGCGCGACGATCACATAGCGCGCGTAGGTGCGGGTATCGATCAAAAGGAGAATTTATCGGCTGTTTTGCCAAGGATGGGCAAGTTGAATGCCCGCCGCCATTGTAGGAGAGGGAACGGCTTATGCAGCACCGAGGAAATAGCTGAATCGAGGTGCACAGAACATGAGCCTGCAATCCGTTCCCGCCGCAATCGAAAAACCCACCCGCACGCAGGCCGAGGAAGCGGTGCGCACGCTGATCCGCTGGGCCGGAGACGATCCCGCACGGGAAGGCTTGCGCGATACGCCCAGTCGGGTCGCGCGCGCCTACGAAGAATTCTTCTCCGGCTATGCCGATGACCCGGCCCAGATCCTCATGCGCACTTTCACCGAAGTGCAGGGCTATGACGAGATGATCGTGATGAACGACATTCGCTTCGAAAGTCATTGCGAGCACCACATGGTGCCCATCATCGGCAAGGCGCACATCGGTTATCTGCCCGACCACCGCGTGGTCGGCATATCCAAACTCGCGCGCTTGGTGGAAATCTACGCTCGCCGTCTGCAGATCCAGGAAAAAATGACGGTGCAGATCGCCGACACGCTGCAGCAGGTTCTGCAACCCAAAGGTGTCGCGGTCGTGCTTGAAGCGGCGCACCAGTGCATGACCACGCGCGGCATTCATAAAGCGGGCGTTACGCTGGTGACCAGCCGGATGGTCGGCGTGTTTCGCAGCAACAGTGATACGCGCCGGGAGTTTCTCGGTATTGCCAACGTGCACGGCCCACTCAGATCGGATTACACCTGATGCGCGATGCCGATTTCACCGGTGGCATACGGCACTGTATGTGTACATCGACGTTTGTTTCTTTTCGCCTGGTCCAACCAGGCATGTTGATGCGTTGATAAAGGAGAAAGCAATGCGAGTAAGCCAAGCGATGACACGTGACGTACACGTGGCAAATCCGCACCAGAGTATTCGGGACGTGGCGAAAATCATGGCCGATATCGACGCCGGTTCATTGCCGGTCGGCGATAACGACCGGTTGGTCGGCATGATCACTGACCGCGATATCGCGGTACGCGCCGTAGCCGCAGGCAAGGGTCCCGATACCGAAGTGCAGGAAGTGATGAGTGGCGAAGTGCTGTACTGCTTCGAAGACGATGAGATCGAACGCGTTGCCGAGAACATGGCCGATATGCGCGTACGGCGTCTGCCCGTGGTGAATCGCGACAAGCGACTGGTCGGGATCGTCTCTCTGGCCGACCTTGCGATCACCGAAGGCGAACAGCCGGCCGGCAAGGCGGTTGAAGGGATTTCAAGACCTGGTGGACCGCACTGCCAATAAGCCTCGCGCTAAGCGGCGACATGTGGGGATTGCAAGCATGTCGCCGTCCGGGGCGGTGTCTTTGACAGCGGTGGGTGAGGCTGCATGTCGCGGTACGCTGCTTGCAGCCTTTTTCTCGAGCGCAACTCGTATCCCGAATTCGAGGCGGTAGCGCGGCATCAGTATCGCAACGAAAGGAGCAGCAAATGGTGGAGCGAAATCGTCAGGGCCCCGGGGAAGAGCGTGAATATCAAGAACGCCAGGGCGAACAGCGTACTAGCGGGGAGCAACTTCGCGGCTCACAGAGTTATCAGAATCAGGATCGCTATGGTGCTGAAGGACAGAGTCGTGGGCAAAATTTCAAGCCGAGCCAAAGTGGATGGAACGAATATGCTCAACCACAACAATCGCGACCCGGTTACGCACAAAGTTATGGCGGTGAGCAGAGTTATGGACAGAGCCAGCGCGGCTACGGCGTAAGTCAGGATAGATACGGTCAGCCGAATCGCGACCAGGGACAAGGTTTCGGCGGCTACAGTCAGCAGTCACAAGACCGGTATGCCCAACAACGCGACTATGGTGCCCAGCAGGGACAACACGAGCACGATCTGCCGGTGTACGGATCGGGGCGCGGCCCGTATGCGCATCTTGCCGGCTACGGTGCGGATAGCGGCGTAGGCCCGGACAACTATGTCATTGGCGCACGCCAGCATGAAGGCGAATGGCATGGCAGCGATCAGCACTTTGGTCCCCGACCTTATTACTCGCAGCAGCAGCAACGACCTTCATATGGCCCGTATGGTCAGCAACAGTCGCAACGCGATTACGGTGCCTGGGGTGCGCAGGGTTATGGCGGCGAAGGCGGTTCCGGCGCCCAGGGTTATGGCGGGCAGGGCGCCTACGGGCGCTATGGTTCGCAAAGCGATTACGGCACGCCGGGTGGTTATGGCGGCGATCGCATTTATCGTCAGAGCGGTCCGCAACAGCCGACCGGCGGCGGCGCGCGGTTTGGCAACCAGGTCAGCTATGGACAGGGCGTTTACGGCGGTTATGGACAGGGCGACATGGGTACGAGCACCGGGCAGAGCGGGCAAAGCTGGGGCAACTGGGGGCAGTCCGGTGTCATGGGACGCTCACAGCATCGCGGCCCGAAAGGCTATCAACGTTCCGACGAACGTCTGAAAGAAGAAATCTGCGAACGGCTGATAACACGCTGGGATATCGATTCCAGCGAAGTCAGCGTCGAGGTGCAGGGCGGTAAGGTGACATTGGAAGGCACAGTGCCAGATCGCCGCATGCGGCATCAAATCGAGGATTTGATTGACGATTGCCATGGCGTTCAGGACATCGAGAACCGTGTCCGCGTGCAAAGCAGTTACGGCAGCACAAGTTCCGGCTCGGCAGCCGAAAATCGCAGCTCGCAAGAAAACCAGACG
>DATCWO010000053.1:0-3146 GCA_036566325.1 Burkholderiales bacterium
TCTGCAGGCTGCGCGCGGCGGCGATTACGCATTGCTGATGCAGCGCTTCAATATCGGACTGCTGGTGATGGCGCTGATCGCGCTGCTGATCGCGCGACGCGTGATCCCATTCTTCGCCATGCGCGCCGTGGCCGGCCTGGATGTTCCGAAGCAGACCGGTATTGGCCAGGTGCAACTCGCCCTTTGCGCCGCCGCGATCGTTTCTCTGCTCGTCGATTGGCGTTGGCCTGCCGCCATCGCACTCGGACTAACCGGTGCATTGGCGCTGCTGCAAGTGGTGCGGTGGAAACCCTACGCAGTGCGCGGCAATCCGCTGCTGTGGATTCTCTACGTCGGATATGCCGGCCTCGGTATTGGCCTGTTGATGGCTGCATGTGTCGCAGCCGGTGAGAAACTACCGCCGGCATTGCCGGTGCACATGATTGCGATGGCTGGCTTCTCGGTGATGATCATCGGCATGCTGACGCGCACCGCGCTCGGTCATCTGGGGCGCCCGCTGGCGGTCGATCGCAGCATGCTGATCAGCTATGTGCTGGTGTTGCTCGCGGTCGTGCTGCGCCTCGTCGCGTTGGTGCCTTCCGCATTCAGTCCGCATGCCTTGCACCTTTCGGCGGCAGCATGGATTGCGGCGTTCGCGCTTTATCTCTGGCGCTTCACGCCGCTGATGATCCGGCCGCGCCAATGAGGCATACGGTCGGAGATTGGAGTCGGCTATGCGTTTGACGACGATGACCGATTACGCAATGCGTCTGCTGATGTATGTCGCGCAACATCCGGAGCGCCTGTGCACGATCGCGGAAGTGGCGCAGGCCTACGATATTTCCGAAGCGCATCTGATGAAGATCACACACCAGCTGGCTCAGTCCGGCTGGCTGACAACGGTGCGCGGCAAGGGCGGCGGCATGCGGCTTGCGGCCGCGCCGGGCGATATCAATCTGGGCGCCGTGGTGCGCAGCATCGAGCCCGATTTTTTTCTTGTCGACTGCCTCGGCAGCGGCGCGGTTTGCAAATTGAACGGCCGTTGTCGCTTGACCGGCATCGTCAGCGGCGCGTTGCAAAGCTTCATGCAGTATCTCGACGACTACACACTCGCCGATCTGCTGCCGGCGAGCGGAAAAGGTGTCGCCGTTCGACCGGTGGTGCTGCAAAAAAAACCAAGCGCCTCGCAGGGGGGACGTTTCGTTCGCAGCGACAACAATCCTTAAGGTTCGCGAGCGGGCCCGGCGGTCGGGTTGGCAGGGACGAAGCGTTCGATCACGCGCGGCGATTCGAGCAATGCATTGAGTCCGCATGCGTTGGCCGCATCGGCGAGCGCGGTCTCGAACCGAACGGTGTCTTGCACGTCTTCGTAGATTTCCATCCACGTCCGGGGGTCATCGCGCCGGCGCAGCAGGCGACCGGAGATGCCGGTGGCCGATCGCAAAGAGGCCTGCATACGAACCACCGTTGCGTGCAGCCGTTCACCGTCCGATGCGGCGGCACGATAGTAGATGTAGTAGCTCGTCGGCATGCTCGGCTATTCGACGCGATAGGGCAGATCGCGCAAGCTCAACGCCGGACCGCCCAACGCACCGAGTTGGATAGGCGCGGCAAGCGCTTCAGGATGTAGCACCGCCAGAACGTCCCAGCCGCCTTCAGGTGCCGGCGCTGCGCTCACCACCGTCCCGCTGGCCTGATCGCCAAGGCTTGCCGCATACAGTTCCATACCGGGTTTTGCTTCGACGGCGACGTGCGCCAGATGCATGCGCCGTCGCGTCTTGGCGCGGTACTGCGTCCGCGCGACAACTTCCTGACCGGGGTAACAACCTTTCTGGAAATTCACGCCGCCGATGATTTCCAGATTCACCATTTGCGGCACGAACTGTTCTTGCGTGGCGGCGGTGATCCACGGCATGCCATTGATGACATCGAGCCAATCCCAGCAGGATGAACCCACCGGTTTCAGCGTCGCGGCGAACGAAGACCACGCGCGCTCCAGTTCTTCGGCCGCGATCGATACAAGATAACGGCCGCCTGGTAGTGCAATAGCCATGCGATCGCCGGCGATCGTCATCGCGAACGGCGCGCCCGGTGGCGCGATGTCCGCTCGAGTCAACCCTGCGCCGGCGTGCGATCCGCTCAGACCAAGCACTGCGCGCTGCGCGCTTTCGTCGGCGATTTTGACCTTCGCGCGCAATACATACATCTGCAGGCGTCGCTGCACCGCAGCGGCGATATCGTCCCGTATCAACATGCCGAATGCGTCAGGCTCACGCCACAGCAAAAATGTGGCGAGCAAGCGGCCCTGTGCCGTGCAGTAACCGCCCGGCGTCGCATGCAATGCGCGCAAACCCTTGACGTCGCATGTCAACTGGCCTTGCAGAAAGTTTTCCGCATCGTCGCCGCTGAAGCGCAATACGCGAAACTGCGACAAGGGCGCGATCACGCTTTCGGCTGCGGTTGCCTGCAGTTCGGTCGGTGCATCACCGAAGTGCGCGACGAAATCGTCGGTGATATGGACATTCGCAAGGGAGGTAAAAAAGGAAGCGGGCATGAACTCAGGCGCGGAGCGAAGTGGCGGTTATTATACGGCCCACCTTGATTCAAGCTGGTGTCCCGCGGGGCGCAGCAATCGTGTTTATGTACAAGCTGTTCAAAGCCGCGCTGCTGTTCGTACTATTGATCGGCCTGGCTTTCGGCGGATGGATGCTGTGGTTTGCCAGCGCACCGGTGAAGCAGGCACAACCCTCCGTTTCGTTCGCCATCGAGAGCGGCAGCGGCTTGCGTGCCGCGGTGCGTCAGATGCAAGCGGCGGGGCTGGAATTTTCCGGCCCGAGTTTCGTGCTGCTCGCACGCGTGCTCGGGCGCGCGGGGGACATCAAGGCGGGGAGTTATGAACTGACCGAGGGCGCGACGCCCATGGAACTGCTGGACAAAATCACGCGTGGCGATTTCGCCCAGACCAGCCTCGTTTTGGTGGAAGGCTGGACGTTCAAACAGGCTCGGCAGGCGCTGGACGCCCATCCGGATGTGCGTCACGACACGCTGGGGATGAGCGACGCTCAACTCATGCAGAAGCTTGGCGTGCCGGACAAGCGGCCGGAGGGCCGGTTTTTTCCGGATACCTATGTTTTCGCCAAAGGCACCAGCGATATCGATATTCTGCG
>DATCWO010000104.1:0-7602 GCA_036566325.1 Burkholderiales bacterium
ACCATTTGCGCAATCTGTTGCGGATTGCCCTGCAACAGCGAGAGGTGCACACGCGGATAACGTTTGCGGAATTCGCTCACCACTTGCGGTAACGCATAGCGCGCCTGCGTGTGCGTGGCGGCGATGATCAGGCTGCCCGAGTCGTGGTCGGCAAAATCGCTGCCGACGCGCTTGAGGTTCTCCGCCTCATCCAGCACGCGCTCGATGATTTCCAAGACCGCCTTGCCCGGCTCGGTCAGGCCGACGAAACGTTTGCCACGGCGCTCGAAGATCTGGATGCCCAGTTCCTGTTCGAGTTCCTTGATCTGTTTGGAGACGCCAGGCTGCGACGTGAACAGCGCATTGGCGGCCTCGGTCAGGCTCATTCCTCGTCGCACCGTTTCGCGCACGTAGCGCAATTGCTGAAAGTTCATGTGGATATATCTTTATATCAATATGTTATTTGAACATGCTTATTTATTCGTTCTCCTTATATCTGGGTTTGACTAGGATCGCAACTCCAGCAATCCATTGCCTCCGGGCACGCTTAAACGCCGTTACAACGCATGCGCCTCTCGATGAAATCGACCAGCGCGTGCGAGCGCGTCACAGCCTGAACATGACTACCAATCTCACCCTCGATACCACTTCCACGCTCACCGGCAAGATCCGTGCGCTGGAAGAACTGCTTGCGCGCATCGCGCGCGATTACATGCCGGCCACGCTCGCCAGCAGCCTGTCGATCGAAGACATGGTGGTGACCGACGCGATACTGCGCAATCACATCGCCATCGAGATTTTCACTCTCGATACGGGCCGCATGCACCAGGACACGCTCGACGTCATCACCGCCATCGAACGACGCTACAACGCGCGAATCAAGGTGTACACGCCGGACCCGCAGGCCGTAACGCAATACGTGACGATGCACGGTCGCGACGCGTTTTACCAAAGCGTCGATCTGCGCAAGCGCTGCTGCGAAATGCGCAAGATCGAGCCGCTCAAGCGCGCATTGGCGGGCAAGACGGCCTGGCTGACCGGACTGCGCCGTTCGCAATCGGTCACGCGCGATGCGTTGCAAATCCAGGCATACGATGCCAACTACGGCCTGGAGAAATTCAATCCTCTGGCCGACTGGTCCGAAGAAGAAGTGTGGGCCTATATCCGCGCCCACGACGTACCGTACAACCGGTTGTACGATCAGGGCTATCGTTCCATCGGTTGCGCACCTTGTACGCGACCGACGGTGGTCGGCGAGGACGTGCGCGCGGGTCGCTGGTGGTGGGAACAACCGGAGTCCAGGGAATGCGGACTTCACGTAGGACCGGACGGGCGTCTGGTTCGCAGTAAAGGGAATGCATAAAACCATGAGTGCAGTACTTCAATCGAAAGAACCCGTGCAGAACAATCTGCCGGTACGCAATCATCTCGACTGGCTGGAATCCGAAGCCATCCACATCATGCGCGAACTCGCCGGCGAGTGCGCCAACCCGGTGGTGTTCTTCTCCGGCGGCAAGGACTCGATCGTGCTGTTGCGCCTGGCGGAAAAAGCCTTCCGCCCGGGCCGCTTTCCCTTCCCCATGCTGCACATCGACACCGAGCACAACTATCCGGAAGTGATCGAACTGCGCAATCGTCGCGCCGAAGAGTTGGGGGAGCGTCTGATCGTCCGCTCGGTGGAAGATTCCATCAAGCGCGGCACGGTGCGTCTGCGTTCAAAACTTGAAAGCCGCAACGCCGCGCAAGCGGTGACGCTGCTCGAAGCCATTGCCGAATTCGGCTTCGATGCCTGCATCGGCGGCGCACGGCGCGACGAAGAGAAGGCACGCGCCAAGGAACGCGTGTTTTCCTTCCGCGACGAATTCGGCCAATGGGATCCGAAGAATCAGCGTCCGGAACTGTGGAGCCTCTACAACACCCGCGTCCACAAGGGCGAACACATGCGCGTGTTTCCGATCAGCAACTGGACGGAACTCGACGTGTGGCAATACATCGCACGCGAAAAACTCGAAGTGCCATCCATCTATTACGCGCACAAGCGTCCGGTGGTACGCCGCAACGGCCTGCTGGTTCCGGTGACGGACCTGACGCCGACGCGCGACGGCGAGCAGATCGAGGAAATCAGCGTGCGCTTCCGCACCGTCGGCGACATTTCGTGCACCTGCCCGGTCGAATCGACCGCGGCGAGCGTGAGCGAAATCATCGCTGAAACGACCATCACGACCATTACCGAACGCGGCGCCACGCGGATGGACGACAAGACGTCCGACGCGTCGATGGAGCGGCGCAAGAAGGAAGGATATTTCTGATGTCAGTACTTGGAGAACTCGAACGCAGTCTGGGCGCCGAAGATCGCGGCGTGCTGCGTTTCATCACCGCCGGCAGCGTGGACGACGGTAAAAGCACGCTGATCGGCCGTCTGCTGCACGATTCGCGGCAGGTGCTGGAAGACCAGATGTCCGCAGTCGCGCGCGCCTCGGCCAAGAAGGGGGTGGAATTTCTCGATCTGTCGCTGCTCACCGATGGCCTCGAAGCCGAACGCGAGCAAGGCATCACCATCGATGTGGCCTATCGCTACTTCGCCACCGCTAAGCGCAAGTTCATCATCGCCGATACGCCGGGGCACGAGCAGTACACCCGCAATATGGTGACGGGCGCATCGACTGCGGACGCCTCCATCATCCTCATCGACGCGCGCAAGGGCGTGCTGCCGCAGACGCGCCGCCACACCTACATCGCGCATCTGCTGGGCGTGAAGCGCATTCTCGTCGCCGTGAACAAGATGGACCTGGTCGATTACGACCGCACGGTGTTCGACAATATTCGCAAGGACTTCCTGGCCTTCGCCGATAAGCTTGGCATCAAGGAATTGCGTTTCTTCCCCGTGTCGGCGCTGCAAGGCGACATGGTGGTGGACCGCGGCGAGCACTTTCCGTGGTACGAGGGCCCGACCCTGCTGCAGGCGCTGGAAGATTTCGAAGTACGTGACGACGCGCAACTGGCGCCGATGCGTTTTCCCGTTCAGTTGGTGGTGCGCCCGGGTGCGGGTACGGATTTCCGCGGCTATGCCGGCCGACTCGAATCCGGCGTGGTTCACGTCGGTGACGAAGTGGTCGTGCTGCCTGCCAATCGCAGCACTCGCATTCGCGACATCGTCAGTCTGGATCGATCGCTGCCGCTTGCAGTCGCGGGCGACTCGGTCACGCTGCTACTTGCCGATGAAATCGATATCTCACGCGGCGACATGATTGCGCACCGCGATAGTGCGCCCGATGCACGCAAATCGATCACGGCAACCGTGTGCTGGCTCTCCTCCGAGGGGCTGAACCCTGCGGCACGTTACGTGCTAAAGCACACCTCGCATACCGTCAAAGCGAAAGTGGCCGCCGTCAATCATCGACTCGATATTCATACGCTCGACAAGCAACCGGCTCCCGCGGCGTTGGCGATGAACGATATCGCACAGATCACGGTGAATCTGGCGCAACCGTTATTCGCCGACGCCTATGCGTCCAATCGCGAAACCGGCGCGTTCATCCTGATCGATGAAGCGACGAATCAGACGGTCGCCGCGGGAATGATCGAGTGAAAGTAGAGAGTCGAGAGATGAAGCGTGGAGAGCGGAAGTTCTGCAGCCGTATGTGGGCAAATGTTCGCTCTCGACTTTCGACTCTGAACGTTGGACTGTACTAGCCATGGCAACTGTTTATCTCATCGGTTCCGGTCCCGGCGCACCGGATCTGCTCACCCTGCGTGCAGCCAGGCTCCTGCAGGAAGCGGATATCGTGTTCTACGACGCGCTGGTGCATCCCGATGTCATCGCGATTGCGGCGCGCGCCGAAAAAATCGCGGTCGGCAAACGCTGCGGCAGACACTCCACGGCGCAGAAATTCATCAACAAGCGCTTGGTCGACGCGACACGGAAGTACGAACGCATTGTCCGACTCAAAGGCGGCGACCCAATGCTGTTCGGCCGGGCGCAGGAAGAACTCGATGCGCTCGACGCTGCAGGCATCGCCTACGAAGTCGTGCCCGGCATCACGGCGGCGCTCGCCGCGAGCGCACAGATCGGCGTTTCGCTGACCCGTCGCGGGCTGAGCCGCAATGTTGCCTTCGTCACGCCGCGCATCGGCGAAATGGAACGCGAGAGCGACTGGGCTGCCGCGGCAGTGCATGCGGACACCGCAACGATCTACATGGGTGCGGGCGAAGCCGAACGCATTACGGCGACATTGATCGAACGCGGCCGCAAGGCGGACACCCCGGTCGCGCTGGTGGAAAGCGCCTCCTTGCCGGACGCGCGCGTGCGCTACGCAACGCTGCGCGATTTGCCGCGCCTCGCCGCGCAAAGCGGCAACGGGCCGGCCATCATTCTGTTGGGTGAGGTGCTGCGCGAAAAACTGGCTGCACAGCTCGCAGCGGCAAGGCAGTGTGAAGTCAGCGCGTCGGCGCCCGCAAATAAACGCCGCGCCTGAAGGGGGCGGCTCTACGACTCCGCGCGCGTCAGCAGATCCGTCAATTGTTCGTACGCCACGGGCTTGACCAGGTGATGGTCGAAACCCGCTTCCTCGGTGCGACGCTGGTCCTCCTCCTGCCCCCACCCCGTCAGCGCCACCAATAAGGTATCGCGCCCAGGCGTCTGCGCGCGAATCGTGCGTGCCACTTCATAGCCGTTGACGCGAGGCAGTCCGATATCGAGAAAGACAACGTCTGGTCGATGCGACGCAAAGCTTTCGAGCGCCTCGCGACCGTCATAGGCCACCTTCACTTCATGCCCGGCCAATTGCAGCAGCATTTGCAACGACTCCGCTGCATCCCGGTTGTCGTCCACAACTAGAATTTTCGCCTTTTGCGCAGCGCTCATGAACACAACCTTTCATCCAACCAAACACGGGCTAATCGGCGTGGTACGCAAGACGCCTGCTGTGAATTTGTAACTGTGACAAGAATTGACAATTGCCGAAGTGCAACGCCGCGTGCAAGCGCACATAGACCTCGCACGACAATCAGGATGGTACGAGGCTCCGGACCGGATAGCTAGTGGTATACCGAACGTGAACGGCCGCGCAAAAAAAAAGACCGGACAGAGCGTCCGGTCAAGATATCGCAAGGAGGTAAGCAAGACGTCGGTACGCCCCATGAGGCATGTGCCGACGCTTTGAGTATGGACGAGGGTTCGAGATTCGGAACGAACCGTTTGCTATTTCGTTATTCCGGTTTCGATCGATACAACGCGATCTCTGCGCTATACAGCCGATCGCTTCGCGGCGCGCCCACGGAACCGAACCACCCGGGTTGGTGTGGCAATCCGCACACGCCGGATGCAGTCCTGCGTTCGTCAGGGACATGAGGCGTTAAAGTACGCTTCCGCGCGCCTGGCCTGAATTCGCAAGTCGATGCACAAGAAAATTACCGTAGAACAATTGCGGGTCGGGATGTACATCCACGACCTGGGCGTGCCTTGGCAGCAACACGATTTTCTGCTGCCACGCTTCAAGGTGCAAACGCCGGGGACGGTTCACGCCATTCGTGCCTGCACGCCCTGGGTGATCATCGATACCGATAAAGGCATTGATGTGGCGTCGTACGTCCCGCCGACGCCCGAGCCCGCCGCCGAGCCGTCGCCGGTCATCGCCGGAATCCAGCGCGTCGAGTTGCAGGAAGAACTCATCGTCGCACGCAAGCTTTTGCGCGAAGCCCGCGATACAGTGAAGCAGACCATGGAGGATGCGCGCACCGGCACGATTTCCAGCATTCCGCAAATGCGCGAAGTGGCACAGCGCATGATGGAATCAACCAGCCGCCACCCCGGCGCCCTGCTGTCGCTGGTCGGACTCAAGACCAAGGACGATTACACCTTTTCGCACTGCGTCGCGGTCGGCGCATTCATGATCGCGCTCGGCAAGCAACTGGGGCTGAGCGAAGATGAATTGCGCGAGGCAGGCACTGCCGGTCTGCTGCACGACGTCGGCAAGAGCCACATCCCCGCCGAAATTCTGAATAAGCCCGGCCGTCTTACCGAGAGCGAATTCGCCGTGGTGCGCACGCACCCGGAACTGGGTTATCAGACACTGCTAGAAACGGGTTATGCGGACTCGGGCGCACTTGAAGTGGTGCGCCATCATCATGAGCGCCTGGACGGCCAGGGCTACCCCAGCCGGCTCGGTAGCGCGCAAATCACGCGTCTGATGCGAATGAGCGCCATCGCCGACGTGTACGACGCCGTGACGTCCGAGCGCGTGTATCACAAGGCGATGCCCCCTACCGCCGCCCTGCAAATGCTGTTATCCGGCGCCGGCACCCAGTTTGATGGCGATATCGTGCGCGCTTTCATCAAAACAGTCGGCATCTACCCCAACCGCTCGCTCGTGCGCTTACGTTCCGGCCGGCTCGCCGTCGTGCTCGAACAGCATTCGGCCAACACCATCACGCCGATTGTGAAAGTCTTCTTCTCCGCCAACAGCGATGAACCGATCCTGCCCCACGTGCTCAATCTTGCACATGGCACGGACGCGATCGTCAGCTTCGAAGATCCCGCTGTCTGGAACCTCGACATCGACAAGCACGCCGCCACGTCCATCTAGACTTCATCAACCGCCACGCCCTGCGCATGCGCGCTTTTGCGTGGCCGGTATACCGTAGCGTAAACACCAGCCAGCGCAGCCATGGTCAATACGATGACTGCGCCCGAGGGCAGATCCAGCAACGCGGAGATTCCGAGGCCGACCGCATAGCCCACGGCGCCGATTGCATAGGCAAGCGCCAGTCTGCGCCGCCCGTGTTGTCGGCGCGTGGCAAGCGCGGGAATGATGAGGCTCGAAAAGACGAGATAAACGCCGACCAGTTGAACGGAGGCGGTGACCGCAAGCGCGAACAGGACGTAGAAACCGACGCGCCCCAGTTGCTTTCGCAACAACAACCAAAGCACGAGCACCGCGGCCGTCAGGACGGCCATGACAAGCAGTTGGGTCGTGTCGACCCAGAGAATCTGCCCGACCAGCAAATCCTTCAAATGCTCGCCGCCATGCGGATTACCGGCGAGCAACAGCAGCGCCACGCACGAAGCGAGTACGAACAGCACACCGATCAGCGCCTCCTGGATTTCAGGCCAGCGCTTTTCGCTGTAGGTCAGCAAGCCGGCGCCGAGCAGCGCCGCGCCGGCTGCAGAGACCTGAACCGCCCACCCTTGCGGTTCCCATCCCAAAGCATCGGCGGCCATCACGCCGATGCCCGCAACCTGCGCAATCGCCAGGTCGATAAAGACAATGCCACGATCGAGCACCTGCGCACCGAGCGGTACGTGGGTGGCGAGGACGAGCAAACCCGCGACCATCGCGGGCAGCAGAATACCGAACTCCAGGCCGTCGATCATCATGGCGCCACCTTGATGAGTTGTTCAATGGTGTTGTCGAACAGCCCGAACAGATCTTTGGCCTGCTCATTCCCGCCGACGGTAAAGGGCAGAACGATTGGGGGAATTTTCGCCCGCTCGGCCAACCACTCGGAGCCACGCGAATCATCGTAAGGCGTGCGCAAAATCATTCGCGCCGGCTGTCGTTGAAGCTGACTCAGCACTTCCGATAAATGCCCGCTGGTCGGCTCGACGCCGGGTTTGGGTTCGAG
>DATCWO010000292.1:0-6391 GCA_036566325.1 Burkholderiales bacterium
TTCTTCACCGACGCCGCATTCATGTCGCCCTTGGGCATCAGCGTATGCGGATCCCACGCCACCGCATTGCCCATGTAGGAGGCAATGAAAGCCGGCTGCAGGCGATGCCATGCGGTGTACAGCTCGGGGCCGGACAGACCGCCCTTGCCGGGCGCGTTCTGATGACATGCATCGCAGCCCTTGAACTTGCCGAAGTTCATCTCGCCCATGCGCTCGGCGATGGTCCCGGGCTGATAGGTCTCGGCCTTGATGAGGTTATCGAAGGGCTTCAGCGTCAGGAGGTAATCGGCCATCGCTTCGGCCTGCGCGGCCGGCACCGTCGGATGCTTGATCAATGTGCTTGCATCGACCTCATCGCCGTTGGCGCCGCTTTTCACATGCGCCGCGGGAAACTCTCCCGCAGGCCGGATGCGGGTCGGATTCTGCAGCCAGCTCACCAGCCAAGCGCGCTGAAATTTGTTGCCGGCGTAATCGAGGGGCGGTGCCTTGCGATCGGCGCGCTCCACCAGCGGCGCGGTTGCGTAATCGTGGGTAAGCGTATGGCAACTGGCGCATTGCGCCTGCACATCGCTCGCCCCATCTGCATTCGCCGCGAGCGGAATGCCTGTCATAAGCAGGGCCGCGGCGCCAAAACTGAGTAACCGTTTCACGGTATCTCCTTTCTCTCTTGCAACATCGATGGAAGCTCTGATTAAGGTTGCTCGATCAAGGCGGTTGCCAGTTCGTTTCGCATAAGCGATTCATTGCGCTGTCCTCGCTCGTACAGCCATGTGCCGGCGCGCGGAGCAGGGACCCCTTGAAGGGATGCGACCGCAAAGGCACATGAAGAAACGCGAAATGAACCGGCACATCCACAGCCCGCTGCGAGGTCGCATCCATCGATGAAGCCGATGGAACCTGCTCCGCCCTTCGCGGCCCGGACTCGCGACATCCTCGACACTTAATCAGACATTCCCCAGACGGAAATCAACGCAGAATCAGTTGATCGCCGTGTCCCTTGTTCGGGTTTGCATCCTTGCTGTTCATCAGGATGGAAATGCCGCCGGTCATTGCGTGCGCCATGCTGTGATCGACGAGCGCGTTGTTGGTCGCACGGTCGCTCGGGCTGATGATGTCGAGCACGACGCCGTGCGCAGGCGCCACCGACATGGTCTGCATGCCATGCAGGACGTTCTTCGGATTGCCGTTTTCCCATACGCGATCCCATATGCCGGCGATGGGGTGGAAGGCGGCCCACTGGCTGATCATCGCGTTGACGAAGTAAATGCGAACGCGCTCACCAGGCTTCGATTCCAGCGCGATGCTGGCGTTGGTGTCGTGTACCGGGTCGTAATGGAAGACCTTGCCGTTGACCAGAACGCCCTTCCATTTGTCGCCCGCAGTTCTTTGTTCGGCAGACGCGCCTTCTTCGAACAGGTCGCCGTGCACCAGCACGTATTCACGATCGGGTTTGGGGAAATCCTTGGTATAGCCTTCCTTCGGATCGACGATCACCACGCCGTACATGCCGCGCGAGATGTGCTCCGACATCGAATCGGCGCCGCAGTGGTACATCCACACGCCGGGATGCTCGGCCTTGAACGTGAACTGGTGCGTGTCGCCCGGCTTGATCGCTTCGAATTCGGTCAGCACGTCAAAACGCCCGGCGTGGAAATCGATCGAGTGACTGTTCTTGTTGGCCGCTTCGTTCTTCAGCGTGAAATCGATCGTGTCGCCCTGTTTGACCCGCACCAGCGGCCCCGGGATGGTGCCGTTATAGGTCCACATCGATTGTTTGGTTCCGGCGTTGTCAACCTGCAGATCGGCTACTTCTCGCACCGGGATCTCGACCTTGACGGTCGCAGCCATGACGTCGGCAGCAGCCAGGGAAGTGGTCAGCAACAGTGCGGATAAGAGCGAGCTTCGTTTCATTAATGTATTCCCCTTGGTTTTTGGTGTAGGCTCGGTTTCACCTACATCAAGAACCGCGCCAGAATAATTAGCTCTTTTCGTTCATGGTGTTGCATTGCTGTGATGTATGTTAAACAACACATACATCAGTGTGTTACTGACTACTTTGATGTTTAAATGACTACTTCGAGCGCTTTCGTCAACCTGGCTGGTGTGGTCGCGGATCTCTCCAAGGCCATGGCGCGCGAGGTGCGTTACGCCCGCCTGCTGGATGCGTTCAGACGGAGTTTTCCCTGCGATGCGATTGCGTTGCTGGAACGCGACGGCGAATTACTGGTGCCGCGCGCGGTGGAAGGCTTGAGCCGCGACACGCTCGGGCGCCGCTTCGTGATCCGCGATCAGCCGCGCCTTGCGCAGATCCTGCACAGCGCCGAACCAGTGCGCTTCCCCGCCGATTCGGCGCTGCCCGATCCGTACGACGGCCTGGTCGAAGAGGCCGGCGACCACCTCTACGTGCACGACTGCATGGGCGCTTCGCTCTATATCGATGGGCAGCCCTGGGGGGTCGTGACGCTCGATGCGCTGACGCCCGAGACCTTCGACGCAATCGACCCGGCCATCTTTCAGGCTTTTGTCGGCGTTGCGGCCGCCACGGTGCGTGCGGCAGACTGGATTCAGCGACTCGAAGCGCAACTCGAACGGCATCACCGCATTCAACAATCCAACGTGCAGGAAGGTTCGGGCGACGAACTCATCGGCCACAGCCTCACCATGCTGCAATTGCAACGCGAGACGCAGACGGTCGCCTCATCCGATCTGCCGGTATTGATTCTTGGCGAAACGGGTGTGGGGAAGGAACTGATCGCCCGCATGATTCACCGCCATTCGACCCGCGCGCAGGAACCCATGGTGTACATCAATTGCGCGGCGCTGCCCGAGTCGATTGCCGAAAGCGAACTGTTCGGTCACATGCGCGGCGCATTCTCCGGCGCGACCGACGACCGCATGGGCAAATTCGAACTCGCGCACGAAGGCACGCTGTTTCTCGACGAGGTGGGTGAACTGCCGCTGACGGTGCAAGCCAAACTTTTGCGCGCGCTGCAGAACGGCGAAATCCAGCGGGTCGGCAGCGACTCACTCCATCGCGTCGATGTGCGCGTCATTGCCGCGACCAACCGCAACCTGAAAGGCGAAGTCGCCGAAGGCCGCTTCCGCGCCGATCTCTATCATCGCTTGAGCGTCTATCCGCTGATCGTGCCGCCTTTGCGCGAACGCGGCGAAGATGTGCTGCTGCTCGCCGGCTACTTCATCGAACGCAACCAGCGCCGCCTCGGGCTGCGCGGTGCGCGGCTCAGTCGCGGCGCGCGTCAATGGCTGGCGCAATATTCGTGGCCCGGCAACGTGCGGGAACTGGAGCACACCCTGTCGCGCGCAATGATCCGCGCCCTGAGCGCCGCCCCCTCACGCGACCGCATCATCGAATTGACCACCCAGCATCTGGGCACCGACGGACAGGCCGCGCCGGTCGAAACCGTGCTGGCCGTCGAGAACGCGAGCAGCGACGCCAGACCGCTCGATGAAATCATGGAGCACTGCCGCCGCGAAGTGATTCAGGCGCGACTGCAACAGCATCGCGGCAATCGCGCTTCGGCCGCGCGCTCGCTCGGCCTCGATCGCGGCAATTTCCATCGACTGCTGAAGAAGATGGGGTTGAATTGAAATCGCGCTGAAAGGCCCGCAACACGGATTGCACGAAACACTCCGTCATTCCGCGCAAGCGCCAATCGCTACGCCGCCCTCAATGCATCGACGATGCGCAAGCGCGCGGCGCGCAGCGCCGGCAGGACACCGCCGGCAAAGCCCATGACCAGAGCGAAGATCAGCGTTTCGACGACGATGCCCGGCGTCAGCGCGAAAGAAAAGGCGAGCTCGGAAAAGGACTGCCAGTTCATGGTGGAGATGTGCACGAGCTGCATGAACGAAGCGAGCGCCACGCCGATCGCCCAGCCGACCAGGCCGAGCGCGAGCGATTCGAGCAAAAAGGCGCCGAGTATGCCGCGTCGCCGAAACCCCAGCGCACGCAAGGTGCCGATTTCCGCCGTCCGGTTCGCCACGGCGGCGTACATCGTGATCATTGCGCCGATCATCGCGCCGATGGAAAAGATGATCGACAGCGTGACGCCCAGATAGCTGATGAACGTCGACATCGTTTTGGATTGCTCTTCGTAGAATGCGCGTTCGGGCTTGACGTCCACCGGCAGGCGAGGATCTTTTTCCAGTTCCGCTTTCAAGCGCTCGTACGCTTCGACATTGACGAGCCGCGCCACGAGCGACGAATAAGTTTGGCGCCGAAACGTCTGCATGAGTTGTTCGGTATCGCCCCAGACTTCCGAATCGAAAGCGGAACCGCCGGCATCGAATACGCCGACCACAATCCATTCACGTCCGCCGAAGCGCAGGCGCTGCCCCAAGCCGGCGCCGTCGAATCGCTCGGCCACACTGCGCCCCACGACGATTTCCGCGGTGCCGAAACGCAGCATGCGACCGTTGATGATCTGCACTTGCGGCCGCAATGCCAGGCCCGCACCGCTGATGCCGCGCGTGGTGATGTTGGTCAGCACCCCGGTGCCGCGTTTGGGCAGCGTGATGAGCACGACCGTTTCCTTCGACACCAGCGGACGACCATCTCCGCCGATCGCGATGTTGGCATTGCTCTCGATAATTGAAGCCTGATTGCGCTCGATCGAACTCTGCACTTCGGTGCCGGCGGAGCGGCGCGTGACGATGACGTTGTCCGGCCGGCCGGTGGCAACCAGCGCGGCGCGCAATCCGGCATCGAGCATGAGCACCGCGGCGAAGACGAATACCACCAGGGCCATGCCGCCCGCGGTCAGCAAGGTGGTGAGCTTGCGCGCCCAGAGATTGCGCAGCGAATAGGAAATCGGGATGGGCATTCGCGTTATGAAGATGATCGTTTCGACAAGCATGCCCGAGAGCGGCACAGTCGTCGATGTCGCAGCGTGTGGGTGGCTTGCGACACGCTGGACCACTGTCGACGTTCGGCCACTGTCTCTCTCACACGACACTGTTGGTCTTCAGCAAAGACACACGCTGCTATATAGTCAGTTCACAAGACGCAATGAGAACGGGGAACCGAGTGCAGCATACAAAGGCGTCCAAAATACTGGTGGTCGACGATTGTCATGATTCGGCCGATGGCATGCGCTGGATTCTCAGCACTTATGGTTACGAAGTGGATGTAGCCTACGACGGCAATGCGGCTCTTCTTAAAGCCCGGGCGCGCATACCCGATGTTGTTCTGCTTGACCTTGCCCTACCGGAAATGGACGGCTATCAGGTCGCCGATGCGATGAGAAGCGAAGCGGGTCTAAGCGTGCCGATTTTCGTGGCGGTTACCGGCTACGGGCGCGAGGACGACAAGCGACAAAGCGCCGCAGCGGGCTTCAAACATCACCTCACCAAACCGATCGATCCGCTCGCGCTACTGGAAACGCTCGCCAACGTTTAAGACCGCGCCCGGCGAGGCGACCCCGGCATACGCACCCGCTCACAGCAACGGCGCGTCGGCAACCTTGTCCTCGGACTGCCTGGGGCGACTGAACCGCACGCTGTTGCGCATCATCTCGGCCATTTCAACCCGACGGTTGGTATAGAACTCATCCGCGTCGGCCACCGGTGCATCCGCTCCGGTATGGATCGAAACGTCGAACACATTGCCGCTTTCGCGCGGGAACGTGGCCTTGTATGCGTCGTCGCGATATCCCAGATCGGTCCACGAAGCGAACACGGTGTACTTGCGCGCCTGCTTTGCATCGAGCAGATCGTCGCCCAACGAATAATCGCTCGCCGGGTTGCGCACGCCGAGCAGCGGCATGACGGTGGCCGGAATATCGAGATGGCTGGTCATGCGGTCAATTTGCGCCGGGGCAACGCCCGGTACATGCAGCACCAGCGGGACACGCACCTGCTCCTCGGTGAAATCCGAGTTATGGCCCCAACGGCCCTTCTCCATGAATTCTTCGCCGTGATCGCCGGTGATGATCACGATGGTGTTGTCGAGCAGCTTCTCGCGCTTGAGATAGTCGAAGACGCGCGCGAACTGCCTGTCGAGATGATTGCAGGCGTTGATGTAACGATTCTTGATCAGACCGATATCGCGTTCGAGGTCCATGGTTGCGTAGTTCAGATCGTCGAGATACGGTTTTCTGATCGCCGATTCCGGCGGGAACTCGTAGCGTGCATGCGGCGATTCGAAGAACATGAAGCGCATGAACGGCTTGTTCGGATCGCGCCGATCGAGCGACGCCAGCAACTTCGCCACGTTGCGATCATCGCGCTGCCAGGTCGGGCCGTTCGGATCCTCGTGCAGCGAGCTGGTCGGTATTTGCGAAAAAATCGTGCGGTCGAACTCTGGATAGGTGAATTTCGCGCTGGTGTAGGCCTCGATCTCATAGCCCTGCTGCTGCAGCACATCGATCAG
>DATCWO010000100.1:0-10948 GCA_036566325.1 Burkholderiales bacterium
GCAGCGTGCAACGCTGCCGCGAAGCTGATCAACGAACGATCAGAATTTCTCCGGGAACTGTTTGGCCAATGCGCCGGTCAGTGCGTCGGCAATCACGAACATATGCGTGCGCATTGCGTTCCATGTCTTGGCC
The DNA here is from genome assembly GCA_036566325.1 of Burkholderiales bacterium. Taxonomy (GTDB): domain Bacteria; phylum Pseudomonadota; class Gammaproteobacteria; order Burkholderiales; family SG8-39; genus ZC4RG42. Next base: position 134 of record DATCWO010000100.1, read on the forward strand.
TCGCCTGCGTAATCCGCTTTGTTGACCTGCTGAATCTGCGCGACGTGATGCGCGCCGTGGGCAGACAGCAAACCGACCAGCGTGTTTTCCGGCAGGTTGGGGTTGGCCTTGGCCAGGAATGCGGCGATTTCTTTTGCGTTGGCGGTGAGTTTATCCGCCGCGGCCTGCTGTCCATTACCCTTACTGTCGAAGGTTGCATCGGAATAGGCCTTGATCGCGCCCCAGTGACCGGCCAGCAGTTCCAGCATGCGATCGCCGCCGGCTTTGCCGTAGAACGAAGCGACCGCGCCTGCGATGCCCTTGGCGTTGGTCAGCACTTCATCCGCAGCCACTTTGCGTTGGTTGGCATCGCCCTCTTTGCTCGCGAGGACGTAGTTGCGTACCCAGAACACGTGTTCGACCCAGGCGTCGCGCAGCGCGGACTGCGTGTCGACGCGAGTCTGACTGATGGCGCCGGTTGAAGCGGCGGCGGCGTGGGCGTTATCCGCGTATGCGAGCGGGGTCGCGGCCACGGCTGCGGTAAGCACCGAGGCAAACAATACAGCTTTCTTCATGTCGTTCTTTCTCCATGGTGATAGGCGAGACGGGCAGCCCGTTTCGAGCGGTCAAGATATCGCCTTGGAGAAATATATACAACATAAATATGTCAAAAGATGTACGGCGGCGTGCGAAGGAGCCAGTAAAGTTGCCAGAGCGCTTTATAAACAGGTTGTTATCGCAGATATAGATGCAAGCGCGACCCTGACGATGGTGCCAGCCTGGGCGATTCCTAGCTTCCGGACTTGCCTGCTTCCAGGAGGGTTTTCAGCACGACCGCGTTGTTGTGCGCTTCGTCCTTTGCGCCATACAGCAGCGTGACCCGCCCCTTGCGCATTTGGGTGTGCAACCGGGACAGCGCTTCGCTTTGATCCTGCAGCTCGGCGACATAACGCTGCTTGAATACCGCCCACTTGTTCGGATCATGCGCGAACCACTTGCGCAATTCGGTGCTCGGCGCGACTTCCTTCAGCCACAGATCGACGTGCGCCGCATCCTTCGACAGACCACGCGGCCATAAGCGATCGATCAGCACTCTGAATCCGTCGCCATCGTCCGCAGCTTCGTAAATACGTTTGATCTTGAGCATCGCTCACTCCCGGGGGTGTAGAAGGTCGTCAACTATATTGTTGCGCCTTCTTCGTACAAATTCACCGGGAAGCGGGCCCAAGGGCACGCTGCAACCGGCGGGCGCCGGTCGTTTGTAGTGCTCGCCGGCACGGCGTGCGCGCTTGTCGCGCACCCTTGCCGTGCCAAATTCGGTGCCTACTGCTCTGCGGCGGGAGGGGGCGTCTCGTCGGTATGGGGTGTCGCGCCTTCTTCGCCGGACCCTGCCGCATTCGCTGCCTTGCGTTTTTCCTTCTCGGCTTTCTTCTTCTTCTTTTCCAATTCTCTCTGGCGTTTCTCGAATTGATAGTTTGGCTTGGCCACTGAAGTCCTTTAAGGTGAAAGTGGTGGATGGACGCCTCTTCGGCACAGCGCCTGAGGCGGTCATGCGCCGCACGTTTGCGCCGTGCGGATACTGAAAGAGCGCTAATTATGCCTCGGGCAGGGCGTGTTGACTGCGCCGAAGCGGCGGATTTAGCCCGGACTGTATTCGGGCCACAGGGAGAAACGGTGACAGATCGTCACATGGCGCAGCGCGCTGAAGAAGCGTCTTGACGACAGATTGACCCGCCGCGTATAAAAGCTTCGCAAAACTCAAGCAGCTTCGTGCTGGTCCGCACAGCCGCGATTCATCGGCAGCCAGGTCGTGTGTTTCTTACTCCTTGACGTTCTCGCACAGAGCGCATGACGCTTATGCGCAATCCAGTAAATCCGCAGGGAGTGGTACACATGGCATCTGGCATCGTGAAATGGTTCAACGATCAAAAAGGCTATGGATTCGTTACGCCTGATGGCGGCGGCGAAGATCTGTTCGCGCATTTTTCCGCGATCACCGGTAGCGGTTTCAAAACGCTGAAAGAGAATCAGCGCGTCGATTTCGACGTGACCACCGGCCCCAAAGGCAAACAAGCTTCAAACATCCGCCCGATCGATTGAATCGATTTGCGCTGGGTATTGAACGGCCGCTTTCATGCGGCCGTTTTTCATTGTGATGAGGTACGACTTCTTTCCTTTGCGCAAGAGTGGCGCTCCCTTACTTACGACTCCAGCAGTTTCTTCAGCGCGACGAGATCGCGCATGACCCATTCGGCGTCTGCCTGGAATGTCGCATCGTCCATGTCGGGCTGACGGAAGAGGGTGAACTGGAGTTGTGTGCCGGTGCCGCTGGCGATGACGCGCATGGGGATGTACACCTCGATGCCGGTTTCGCTGGTGACGTAATGGTCTAGCACGCCGTAGTCATTGCGCGGTGCGAAACGAATCCGGATGCGGCCGTGTGACGTCTGCGCAACCCAATCGCCGTTCACGCGGGTGAGCGAATCGCCCAGCCCGGAGGCCCACTGCGTGAGATTCGCCGGATCGGCGCAAAAGTCGTAGACCGCGCCGGAATCGCGGTCGATCTGCACCTTCAGTATTTTGGCGTCCAAAGTCGGCATATTCGTGTCTCGATATGTGTCGATGCGCGGTTTACGATACGCGTCGCTGAACGGCCTCGACCCCCGCTTCGTCGCGAACGGCGGCAAGGAAGTCGTTGCCCCAGCGGCGGATGTCGTTGTGACGCACGATCTCATACATCATGTGCATGCGGCCCTGACGTTCGTTTTCGCTCATCGTCAATCCCTGATGGCAGGATGCGACGAGGTCGTTGACGTCATGCGGGTTGGTCAGCACGGCGCCCTTCAGTTCCGCGCCGACACCGGCGAACTCCGACAGCACGAGCACGCCCGTGGCCTCCGTAAGGCCCTGTGCCGCGACATATTCCTTGGCCACCAGATTGAGGCCATCGCGCAGCGGTGTGTCCCACATCAGGTCGGCCACAGCGTAGTAAGCAACGAGTTGCTCGAACGGAACGGCGCGGAAGAAGAACTGCACCGGCGTCCAGCCGACTTTGGAATAGCGTCCGTTGATGCTGCCGACCGCGCGTTCGATCTGGCTCTGCAGGTCGCGATAGACCTTCATCTCTTGCGATGCGGGGACGCAGATGGCGATGAGCGTCACCTTGCCTTGAAGTTCAGGGTGCTGTTCGAGCAACCGTTCGAAAGCGACCAGTTTCTCCAGCGTGCCCTTGGTGTAGTCGAGGCGTTCGACCGAGAGGATGAGCCGAACATCCTTGAGATCGTCACGCAAGTCCCGGATCTGTCGCTGCACGGCGGGTCGCGCGAGAATTTCTTCGATGCGATCGACGTCGAGCCCCACCGGATGCGCGCCGAGTCTTACATTCCGGCCATTCACTTCGATGCTGGTGGTGACCTGATCGATGCCGACTGCGCAACCGTAAGTCAGAAAGCGCGGTGCGCAATGTTCGCGCGCCAGGATTTTCATCGGCGTGACGCCGCGCACCACATCGACGAAGTTCTCGACCTGACGCGGAATGTGAAAGCCGACGTAATCGCATTGCAGCAGGCTGCCGACGATCTGGCGACGCCACGGCACCACGTTGAACACGTCGGCCGAGGGGAAATGGGTGTGGTGGAAGAACGCGATTTTCACGTCCGGCCGCAACTCGCGCAGATAGCCCGGCACCATCCACAGGTTGTAATCGTGAATCCACACGACCGCGCCCGGCGCCGCTTCGGCGGCAGCCGCTTCGGCGAACGTGCGGTTCACGCGCAGGAAGACCTGCCAGTGATCCTCGCGAAAGCGAGCGCGTTCCCAGAACGTATGCAGCATCGGCCAGAACGCTTCCTTGGAGAAACGTTTGTAGAAAATGTCCACGTCGTGCTTCGTCATCGGCACACGCGCGCAAACCAGATTCGGATAACGCTCGATGTCGACCGGCGTGCGCGCCTGAAAATGTCCGCGCTTGTCGTCGTGCGTGGACCAGGCGACCCACGAGCCGCGGCGTCCGTCGCGAAAATAACTCAGCAGCGTCGGAATGATGCCGTTTGGTGATGACGGACGCCGCCGCTTCAATTCGCCGTCTTCGATGAATTCATCGTAGGGCAGGCGGTGATAGACCATCACGAGATCCGCAGCGCCGGGTGGAATTTCGCTGGGCTCGACGACGTCGAGATGATCGAGCAGGTCGAAATGCTCGATCGCATCGATGATGCCGCCGCAGCCTTCGCGTTCCGCGTGGAAGACGTGCGCCAGGCCGCATGTCGCGTCGGTGAGTCCGATCTCGGAACATCCGACGCACACGCCCTTGAAGCCGTGCTGATACATCGAGAGGTCGTTCATCGTGTCGCCCGCCACCAGCACCTTGTCCTCGTCCAGACCAAGATGGTTCACCAGCGCGCGCAAGGTCGAGCCCTTGTTTACGCCTTTGGGCAGCACGTCGAGATAGCGGTCGGCGGAAAACAGGATTTCGCAGTCGAGACTAGCCGCGATCGCGGCGATCTCCGGCGTGACCGCATTACTCTCGCAGAAGAACGAGCAGCGTCGTTCCTGCGGTGTGTTTTGTCGCACCAGCCGATCCTGATTCGCGAATGCGGCGGCGACCTTCTGCTCGCCGGGCCAGCGCAGCCCAATCTCGCCTTGCAGCGGTTGAATGGGGAGCAGACTGGTGCCGGTCACGACCGTCGCGCCCACATCGCAAATGATGTAGTCGGGGTCCGGCAGGGAGGGATCGAACAGCAGCGGCAGCACCGATTCGAGACCGCGGCCGGTCACATAGGCGAGCTTGATCTCGGGATTGCGGGCGATCAGTTGGTAAAGGGTGTGACGGGCTTCGGGCGATCCGGCGAGAAAAGTGCCGTCGAGGTCGGTGGCGAGCAACATTCGCATTCCTCCTAATGGCTGAATGACGACGCTGCCTAGGCCACGCCGTCATCCATGATGTTCTGTATGACGGGTGGTGCATTGTCCTACATATGTATGGGCGAGACCACCCGTGAGTCCGCTAATCAGAGGCGCGTGCGCTGCGCGACGGCGCTAACTTACTCGAATGGTTGAAGAAACGCGTTATGCCCCGTAATGCGAAATACTGTAAATATTTCTACTAATTTCATTTCAGCGCGATATGCGCGCTCAATTCGTCAGGAATTTTTCTTGTCGATGTTCAGCGCTTTCCAGCCCGTGTGTCCGAGTCGCCGCATCGTTTCGATATTCTTCTCGTAAATGTGCTCGGCTTCGGGAAAGGTCGCGACCGCTTCATCGACACTTGCCTCGCGCAGCAGATGCAGGGTCGGATAGGGCGAGCGATTGGTGTAGTTGGTGATGTCGTCCGGTTCGGTATCGGCGAATTGATAATGCGGATGAAAGCTTGCCACCTGCAGCACACCGGCGAGACCGAGTTCTTCCACCACGGCATCCGCGACATCGAGAAACTCGTTGTAGTCGAGAAAATCGTTCAGCGCGCGCGGATGAATCAATAGCGTCGTGTCTGCTTGATCACGCGACGTCTGTTCGAGCGTGCGCAGTTCCCGCATCAGATCTTCGAGCAGCTCGACGGGAGTTTCGGCTTCGCTCACCACGTAGCGGATCTGCCCCTTGATATGCACGGCTTTCGCGAACGGACAGAGATTGAGGCCGATTACTGCACGCACGACCCAGGCGCGCGTTGTGGCGCTTACTTCGTCGGAGTCAGGCGTGGATGTGGACACAGCGAGCACTTATACGCATCGGGGGACGGCAGCGTAGCAGAACGGAACGCGTAAGCACTCGTTCCGGCACGGGCTCGAAATAATAAAGGCTCGAACACTATCGAGCCTTTATGCGTGCGGCGCGCCTCCTCCGCCTATTGATCGTCGCGCCGCCGACGTAGCGACGCGCCGAGCATGCCGAGGCCACCGATTGTCATGAGCAACAACGTCCCGGGTTCAGGCACGCCGTTAACCTGCTGCAAAACCTGGCCGCGAATCTCACCGCCGGGAAACTGCTCCGAATGGACGTTGAAGTAGTAACCGGCATTGAGAAACTCTTCCACGTCTTCCTGACCTTCGAGCAACGGGAACACCTGAGTCAGGATCGTGCCGGACGTTTGTCCCAGAGCAGCACCCAAATCGAGCGGAAATTCAATCGGGCCGTTCACGCCGAAGGGCGCTTCATGGATATGAGCCGCAACTGATGGCGTCGTGAGGTCGGCGAAGGACAGATCCACCGTGATTGTGAGCGCAACGTCATCCAGCACGACGGTGCCGAAACCGGTTGCCGGTGTGTCGTGAGGTGGCACTTCCTCGGCGCCGCTCAGCGTGGCAGAGAAAAAATGCAGGGCGGCCTGCGCAGGCGCGGGCAAAAACAGGGCGCCGGCGAGCAGCGCAACAGCAAAGGCGGAGCGGTTCATTTCCTGGTCTCCCGTGGTGTACGACATGCGGGACACGGCTGCCACGTCATAAAGCAGCATATGCAACCGTGCAGCGATGTGTGTGCGCAAACGCCACTTCAACCTGACACCGCCGAACCACGTGTATGCATTGCCTGCTCCCACGAGAAATTCGAAGCGGATTTCAAGTGCTTATCCGTAGTTGTGGGTAGGGGAGGAGCGGGGCGTGTAAGAGCGCGCGACACCGCAGCACACGTCTGGCGCGTCTGGCTCGGTCGACGAATTGAAAATGTGGGGGAAAGTCGAAGCCCGTCATTGGAGCGCCGGCGACGCGACGAACGTTTGCATAAAAAGCATTGCGCGGCGAACTGGGCGTCAATATGCCGGTTACCAAGGTCACCACGCTTACGCCGATCAGCGTGCACTCTACGCGTGCCATGGCGAGCTCGAGCGAGCCCCCTGGCGTCAGCACGGCGGGGATGACGACGATTGCTGCGGTTGCACCCGAGAACAACGCGCCGTAGCCGTGTACGCCGCGCAGGATATGCGTGAGGCCGGCGTTGAGTGCGACCCAGATGCCGAGAAGCGCGAGTGGAAAATACGGATGCGCCGGAACATGCACGAACGCAAAGCCTGCTGCCGCACCGATCAACGTGCCGACAATGCGGAAGAAGGCTCGCTCAAGCAGCAGGCCGCGCGACGCCTGCGCCACCACCCACACCGGCATGGCTGCCCAGAAAGCGTTCTGCACATGGAACATTGCCGCAATGGCGAACGACAGCCACGCTGCAAACGCCAACACCATTGCCCTGACGACAATGTCGCGATCGATCTCGAGAAAGCTGCCGATCCGAGCGAGAGGGTTCAATTGGCGTTTTGCGCTGTCAGCGATGCCGAATGGTCGTCATTCGCGCGTTGCCCCGATCATCAGCGCAACATCGCCACTGCCTTGCGGGTGGAAGCGATCCGGATCTGTGCCGTTCATACTGCGCTCCCTCGGCGATCTGTCAGATATGGGGCTGGCCGAATGGTAGTACGAGGGAGATCTTGTAGGTGATCGCTTCTGCGGGCGCGCGAAACTGGGGCAGCCGGACTGAGGTCTTTAACTGTTTGTCACTTGTGCGAAGGTGGCTTATCGTTCGGCTTCATCTTTAATACACAGCGGTTCGATGCTGAGCTTGTTTGTTTCCACCCTTGCGTTCTTCGTTGCCGCCTATTTCATCCGGCGCTATCTGGACGAGATCGGCGTGCCGAAAACCATGGTGCGCGGTCTGGTCGTGTTCATCATCGCGCTTGGCATCTCCTACGGCATTGCATCGATCATCGACAAGGCGGTCGATATGGTGGCGTAGCGTGTCGCGGGACTGTGATCGGCTCTTTGATTACTCGATATATCGCAAGCCGCGCAACACGCTCTTCACGATGGCGAGCCGCGATGCGGCATCGGCATTCTCATTGATATCGATGTTCATGGCGAAGAACGCGACGAAGCCATCGCGTTCGAGGTAGCCGACCAGCCAGCCCAGGCCGGGTTTCGAATCGCCCAATCCCGCCCAGCCGGTCTTGCCACTCAGTCGATAGTGCGGCGTCTGTTCGAGTACGAGGATGTCTTTCACGACATTCGTGGAATGCGCGGACGCGCCAAGCTGGTTTTGATGGAAGCGGCGCAGAAAATCGACTTGCTCGACTGCGGAAATTCTCGTGCCGCCTGTCAGCCAGAACTGATCGATGCCGCCCGATATGTCTTCGTTACCGTAGCGAAACCGATGTACGTAAGACTGCATGCGCTCGAGCCCGATCCGGCGCGCCAGTTCCTGGTAATACCAGACGACCGAAGCGGCGAATGCGGATTTGAGTGTCTGATCTTTGGCCCACGCGTCAGGCCACCACGCTTGGTGCGGCGCCGTTTCGCTATTCCAGGGCAGTGCGAAATCGGCGCCGTCGGCCACGCCGGTTTCCAGTGCGATCAAGGCGTTCGCTATCTTGAAAGTCGAGGCCGGCAGGAATCGCTGATTTGCGCGCGCGCAGTTGTAACACTGCATCTGCGCGGTTCGGCCGTCCAACAACACGAATGTACCCGCGACATGCCGCTGCTCGAACTCCTGTGCGACGTTCAGCGTTTCCTGGGTGGCCCACGATTTCTCCGCACCGCAGCCAAAAATGAAAACCGAAAAAAGCATGAGGGAAATAACTGCTGTACGCGACATATGACTGAGTCCGGGATGAGGGATGTGGAGCGGTCGAGATGATACAGGCCGCTCTGTGTGGAACACCCGGGGAGGAATCGCGATTGCTTGCAGCTTCGGACGCGCGGGTTGCCAACCCGGCGTGACGCTCCGGGAGAATGCGATGACCAGATACGACGCAATTGTAATCGGTGCAGGGCAGGCCGGCCCCTCGCTGGCGGTGCGCCTGGCCGATGCGGGGCGCAGGGTTGCGCTGATCGAGCGGCACAAGTTGGGTGGCACCTGCGTCAATACCGGGTGCACGCCGACCAAGACGTTCGTCGCCAGTGCGTATGTGGCGCATCTTTGCCGCCGTGCGGCTGATTTCGGTGTCGCAGTCGAAGGTGCGACTCGCATCGACATGAAACAGGTGAAGGCGCGTAAGGACGCGGTAGTTAACGCATCGGTCGGGTCGCTCGAGCGCTGGCTGCACGAGCGGCCGAATCTCGATCTGCATTGGGGGCATGCCAGATTTGTCGGGCCGCGCACCGTTGCAGTTGGGGATTTGCAGTTGGAAGCCGGGCAGATATTCATCAACGTGGGTGGGCGCCCATCGGTGCCCGAACTGCCCGGCGTGGACAGCGTGCCTTATCTCGACAGCGACGCGATGATGAACATCGATACGCTGCCGGCGCATTTGATCGTCGTCGGCGGCAGCTATGTCGGGCTCGAATACGCACAGATGTTTCGTCGCTTCGGCAGCGAGGTCAGCGTCGTGGAAATGGGGCCGCGCCTAATCGGTCGCGAAGATGCGGAAGTGTCCGATGCCGTCGCCGATATTCTCCGTGACGAGGGGATCGCCATCCGTACGCAGGCAAAGTGCGTTGCGTTGCATCGAGCGGGTGAAGGCGTCGCCGTCAGTGTGGATTGCGCCGAGGGTGCGCCGAAAGTGGAGGGCACGCATGTGCTGCTGGCCGTCGGACGCACGCCGAATACGGATGACCTCGGTCTTGATCGGGCCGGCATCGAGGTAAACGAACGCGGCTTCATCGATGTGAATGATCAACTGGAGACGACGCAGCATGGCGTGTACGCGCTCGGCGATTGCAACGGTCGCGGCGCGTTCACGCACACTGCGTACAACGATTACGAAGTCGTTGCCGACAATCTGCTGGGCAAGGGGCTACGTTCGGTGAAGGACCGCGTGTCGTGCTATGGACTGTTCATCGATCCGCCGCTGGGACGGGTCGGCATGAGCGAAAGCGAAGCACGGCAGGCCGGGCATAAGCTGCTGATCGGCAGACGACCGATGAGTCGCGTGGCGCGGGCGAGGGAGAAAAGCGAAACGCAAGGTTTCATCAAGATTGTTGTGGATGCCGAAAGCAATCGCATTCTCGGTGCGGCGATTCTGGGGCTCTCGGGCGACGAAGTTGTGCATTCGCTGCTCGATGCCATGTACGCGAAGCTGCCTTACACGGCGGTGCGGCGCGGCGTGCGCATTCACCCGACCGTGAGCGAATTGATTCCGACCGTACTGGGAGAATTGTCGCCGGCCTGATTACGATGCCGGTTGCACGGCGAGTATTTCGTCGTCGGCAATCAGGAATACGCGATCGCCGGGGCGTCGCTGGATGAGATAGCCGCCGGTGAAGGAACCGAAGGCCGGCAGCACGGCAAAGCTTTCGCTGAACCAGAAACACGGCAGCCGCAGTCGTTCGTTAGCGCGGCCGCGCAGGGCGTAGACCGGATGCAGCTGGCCGGCGATGGCAAAGCGGCGCACGGCTTCGGCGGGTTCGTGACACAGGGCGAACGGGTCGAGCGGGAAGCATTCATCCACCACTTCGCAGTGCAGCGATGGGGGCGGATCGCCCGTGTGCGTGTCATGGCTGCCGCGCACCAGCATCAGCTGAAGATCGGGATGTCGTGCGCGCCAGGCTTCGAGTTTTTCGAAGGTGGTCTTCTCGCGCGACTTCTTGGCATGAAGAAAATCGCCCAGAAAAATGACTTGCTTGACCGGATGGCGCGACAGCGCGGCATCCAGCCGGTTGAGCGTTTCGGTCGTGCTTCCCCGCGTGATCGGCACGCCGCTGGCGCGCACCGTGCCGGGTTTGCCGAAATGCGCGTCGGCAACCAGCAGCGCGTGCCGCTTCGGCCAGAACATCGCGCGCTCGGGCAGGAGCACCAGTTTTTCGCCGCGGGCTTCGATTTCCAGATCAGTGGGCATTGAGCTTGATTCCCGATTTTTAAGTTTTTACGCGAGCCGCAATTCTGCCCGAACCGCGCATTCTGGCGGCAAGCGCCGCC
>DATCWO010000169.1:0-18962 GCA_036566325.1 Burkholderiales bacterium
GCGGCTCGCCGGTCGCCTCCCATACTCTGGCAAACGCGGCTTCGAGTTCAAGCACGGCCGGCCCGCGAATTTCGATGCCGGTATCGCGCCACGGTTCGATGCCGCGCGCCGGATTGCCACACCACTTGCTGCTGATGCACAGACCGGTGACAAAGCCCACTGCACCATCCACAGACAGCATTTTTCGATGGTCGCGGGCGGTCCAGGCGAGAGGTTCATCAATGCGCAGCGGGTTGAAACTGTGCACCTGGCCACCGACTGCGATGAGCGGTTTCCACATGGACTGCGTGAACATCGAGCCGAACCAGTCGTAAATGACATACACCTTGACGCCTGCCTGTGCCCGCTCGATCAGCGCGTGCAGGAACGCCTGCCCCACTTCGTCGTTGGCGAAGATGTAGCTTTCCAGAAAGATAGTGTGCTCGGCCTGACGAATTGCATCGAGCCACGCGGGATAGTGTTCGGCGGCATCGCGCAGAATGCGCACGGCATTGCCGGTAATGAGTTCGGCGCCGGTCGCACGGGTGAAGGCGCGCTCGGCCATGCGGCCGACGACGATGTCCCCGCTCGACCGCAGTTCGGCGCGCAGATGCGAGTCGATCCCGTAACGTTGCATAAGCGAAGGTTAACCCAATGTGTACCCCGCGTTGCGGGGCGGGGCCGCGACGATGCCATAATGTCCGCGCACCCAGCTCGAGTTCGCCGTTCCATCTCGCCCATGAATGCTGCCGCGATGACTGTTACCGATATGCCAGTGCATGCCCTGCGCGGCACGCTCGTCTGGTTTCGCGACGATCCCTTCATCGTGGATCCGTCGGTCGCGATGCGCGTGGAGACGGACGGCATCGTCGCGATGGCGGGCGGCAGGATCATCGCCTGCGGACCGGCCGCAGCCGTCCTGCCGACACTGCCTCCCGGCGTGCAACCCGTGCATTACGAGCGATCGTTGATCCTGCCCGGTTTCATCGACGCACATACCCACTACGTGCAGGCGCAGATCGTCGGCTCGTGCGGCGCGCAGTTGCTGGATTGGCTCGAGCGCTACACCTATGTCGCCGAGCAAGCCTTTGTCGATCCACGACACAGCGCGCATATCGCACGCCTGTTCTGCGATGAACTACTGCGGCACGGCACGACCACCGCAGTGACGTTCTGCGCGGTCTATCCGCAGTCGGCCGAGGCGCTGTTCGAGGAAGCAGAACGACGCAATATGCGTCTCATCGCAGGCAAAGTGCTGATGGATCGGCATGCGCCCGAAGGTCTGCGCGACACCGCGCAGCAGGGCTATGACGACTCCCGGGCGCTGCTGCAGAAATGGCACGGACGCGGACGCTGTCTGTATGCCATCACGCCGCGTTACGCCGGTTCAAGTTCGCCGGCGCAACTCGAAATCGCCGGCGCGCTGTGGCGCGAATATCCGCAGGCCTACATGCACTCGCATCTGGCGGAAAACCTCGCCGAAGTCGAATGGGTGCGCCGGTTGTTCCCCGATGCGAGGGATTACGTGGACGTGTACGACCGATTCGGTCTGCTCGGCCCGCGGGCGATCTACGCACACGGCATTCATCTGGCCGAACGCGAATTGCAGCGTCTCGGCGAAAGCCGGACCACTATCGTCCACTGCCCCACGTCGAACCTTTTTCTCGGCAGCGGACTGTTTCGCCTGCACGCCGCCAAACAACGCGCCGCCGCGCTGCACGTCGCGCTCGGCACGGACATCGGCGCCGGCACGAGTTATTCGCTGCTACAGACCATGGGGGACGCGTACAAGATCGCGCAACTGAATCACCACACGTTTTCCGCGCCGCAGGCCTACTTCCTCGCCACGCTGGGCTCGGCGCGCGCGCTCGGACTCGAAGATCGAATCGGTTCACTCGAGCCGGGGCACGAAGCCGACATCGTAGTGCTCGATGCCGAAGCGACCCCGGCACTGCGACTGCGCACGCAACGCGCGGAAAACATCAAAGAGCTGCTGTTCGCCCTCATGATCATGGGCGACGACCGCGCCGTTCGCGCCACCTACATCGCGGGCATGCTGGCGCATGATCGTGACGCGGCACGGTAGTAATCATTTTCAGCGCCGGAATCCGCGCTGAAACAGGGCATTCGCATCATATAATCCGAGCGTTCCCCCGCTACTTCAAGGTCGTTTCGCCCCGCCGGGGCGAAGGCGTCCGGGAATGTCCGGTTAATTTCCGAGTGTGGCCGCGAGCGCGCGACGCTGCACGAGCGAGAACAACAAAGTAGTCCGCAGCCGCTTCGAACATGCGAGGCCCTTGCCAACCTTGACAGAGCCTCTCTCTAACCGCCCATGTCAAACGCTTCGCTACTGGTCACAATTCTCGCCCTGCCCTTCGCCGGGAGCGTGCTTGCCGCGCTGCTTCGCCACAATGCCCGCAACACCGAAGCCTGGCTCGCCGGTGCCATCGCACTCGCCGGCCTGGTCATGGCAGCGATGTTCTATCCGGAAATCGCCAACGGCGGCGTCGTTCGCCATGAGATCGAGTGGCTCCCCGCGCTGGGGCTCAATTTCGTCCTGCGACTGGACGGCTTTGCGTGGATATTCGTCCTGCTCGTCACAGGCATCGGCCTGCTGGTCGTGCTCTATGCGCGTTATTACATGTCACCGGAAGACCCGGTGCCGCGCTTTTTTTCGTTCTTCCTGGGTTTCATGGGTTCGATGCTCGGCATCGTGCTGTCGGGCAACCTGATTCAGCTCGCCTTCTTCTGGGAACTGACCAGCCTGTATTCCTTTCTGCTGATCGGCTACTGGCACCACAACTCGAATGCGCGCGACGGTGCACGCATGGCGTTGACGGTGACCGCGACCGGCGGTCTGTGTCTGTTCGCCGGCTTCCTGGTGCTCGGCAGCATGGTCGGCAGTTACGATCTGGATCGCGTCCTCGCGTCGGGCGATCTGATTCGCTCGCACGAGCTTTATCTGCCGATGTTGATCCTCGTGCTGCTCGGCGCACTGACCAAAAGCGCGCAGTTTCCGTTCCATTTCTGGCTGCCGCAGGCGATGGCTGCGCCGACACCGGTGTCGGCCTATCTGCATTCGGCCACCATGGTCAAAGCCGGCGTCTTCCTGCTCGCGCGCCTATGGCCGGTCATGGCCGGCACCGACGAATGGACGTGGATCGTCGGCTCGGCCGGCCTGCTTACGCTGGTATTGGCCGCATACATCGCGATTTTCCAGAACGATCTGAAAGGCCTGCTGGCGTACTCGACCATCAGCCATCTTGGACTCATCACGTTGCTGCTCGGCCTCGGCAGCCCGCTCGCCGCAGTGGCCGCGATTTTCCACATGATGAACCACGCCACCTTCAAGGCTTCACTCTTCATGGCAGCGGGCATCATCGATCACGAAACCGGCACGCGCGACATTCGCCGACTGAACGGCCTCTATCGCTTCATGCCGATCACCGCGACGGCAGCGATGGTGGCTGCGGCCGCCATGGCGGGCGTACCGCTGCTCAACGGCTTTCTGTCGAAGGAAATGTTTTACGCCGAAGCCATCGCCGAGCATTCCGGTTCTCTGCTCGATCAGGCACTGCCGTACTTCGCCACGCTGTGGGGAATCTTCAGCGTCGCCTATTCGTTGCGTTTTATTCATGGTGTTTTTTTCGGCCCGGCGCCGGTGGGCCTCCCGCGCAAGCCGCACGAACCGCCGCGCTGGATGCGCTTGCCGGTCGAGTTACTGGTGCTGGCCTGCATCGTGGTCGGCGCGCTCCCTGCGATAACGGTCGGACCATTTCTCGACGCCGCGGCGCGCGCGGTCCTCGGCGCGGCGACGCCTACCTACAGCCTGGCCGTCTGGCACGGCTTTACGTTGCCGCTGCTGATGAGCTTCATCGCAATGATCGGCGGAGCGGCACTTTACCTTGCGCTGCAGAATTATCTTTCGCGCGGCCGCGATCGAGCGCCGCTGATGCGCGGACTGAGCGCGCGACGCATTTTCGATATCACCATGGTGGTGGTGTCCTGGCGCTGGGCCAGATCGCTTGAAGCGCTGCTCGGCACGCGCCGCCTTCAGCCGCAACTGCTGCTGGTCGTGTGCGTGACGATCGCGGCCGCATTCTGGCCGCTCTATTCGCGCGGGCTTGCCCCGGCCGTAACGACGACCGATATCGATGCCGCATTCGCGCTGCTGTGGGTGATCGGCATCGTCTGCGCGATCGGTGCCGCGTATCAGGCGAAATACCACCGCCTCGCTGCGCTCATTCTCATGGGCGGCGCCGGCCTGGTGACCTGCATCACTTTCGTGTGGTTGTCCGCCCCCGATCTCGCCTTGACACAGCTGCTGGTCGAAGTGGTCACCATGGTGCTGCTGCTGCTGGGCTTGCGTTGGCTGCCGCAACGCAGAACCGATGTCGTTTCGCCCGGGCGGGAAACCGCCGCCTACGAAGCGGTTGCGCGCACGCGTCGCCTGCGCGACCTGGCCATCGCCATCGTCGCCGGCGCGGGCTTGTCGGCGATCGCCTACGTGGCAATGACGCGGCCCACCCCCAGCGGCATCGCGCGTTTTTTCGTCGAGCGTGCGTACACCGAAGGCGGCGGCCGGAACATCGTCAACGTCATTCTGGTGGACTTCCGCGGCTTCGATACCTTCGGCGAAATCACCGTGCTGGGCGTGGTCGCGCTGACCGTGTTCGCGCTGCTGCGTCGCTTCCGTCCGGCGCCGGACAGCATCGATATTCCGGAGCAGCAACGCGGCATACAGGCCGTGAAAATCGACAATCCGGAACGCGAGAAGAGCGAGACGATCGCCGATTACCTGATGATTCCCTCGGTGATCATGCGACTGTTGTTTCCGGTGATCACCGTGTTCGCGATCTATCTGTTCCTGCGCGGCCACGATCTGCCTGGCGGCGGCTTTGTCGCCGGCCTCGCCATGGCGATCGCGTTCATCGTGCAGTACATGGCGGGCGGCGCACGCTGGGTCGAAGCGCGCCTGAACATTCGGCCGGTGACCTGGATCGCCCTGGGGTTGCTGTGCGCGGCGACCACCGGCATGGGCGCGTGGCTGGTCGGCTATCCCTTCCTTACTTCGCACTCGACGTACGCCCACGTCCCGCTGATCGGCACGCTGCCGTTCGCCAGCGCGCTGTTGTTCGATCTGGGCGTGTTCATGCTCGTCGTCGGCGCAACAGTATTGATGCTGATCGCGCTGGCGCGTCAGTCGATCCGCAGCCATCGCGCACCACGCTCGCCGACGGCGATCACGACCATCATGGGAGAACACTGATGGAATTAATCGTCGCACTGGGAATCGGCGTGCTGACCGGCTCGGGGGTGTGGTTGCTGCTCAGGCCGCGTACCTACCAGGTGATCATCGGGCTGTCGCTGCTCTCGTATGCGGTGAATCTGTTCATTTTCGGCATGGGCGGATTGCGCATGAACCTGCCGCCGGTGCTGCAGCAGGCCGCCGCCGGTGATCCCGCACAATATGTCGATCCGGTTCCGCAGGCACTCGTGCTGACCGCCATCGTGATCAGCTTCGCCATGACCGCGCTGTTCCTCGTCGTGTTGTTGGCCGCCCGCGGCCTTACCGGCACCGACCACGTCGACGGCAGGGAGCCGGAAGCATGATCGGGCTCGATCACCTGATCATCGTGCCGGTGCTGCTGCCGCTGGTAACGGCCTGCCTGATGCTGCTGCTCGGAGAACAACGGCGCTCGTTGAAAGCGGCGATCAATCTGGCTTCCACGGTGGCGATTCTCGGCATCGCGATCGCGCTGCTGCGTCAGGCGGATGCACCGTCTGTCGGCGGTGCGGCCAATGTCGGCGTCTATCTGCTCGGCAACTGGCCGGCACCTTTCGGCATCGTGCTGGTGCTCGATCGGCTGTCCGCGCTCATGCTGGTGCTGACCGGCATCCTGGCGATCGCCTCGCTGGTGTTCTCACTGGCGCGCTGGCATCGCGCCGGGGCGCACTTTCATCCGCTGTTCCAGTTGCAGTTGATGGGCCTCAACGGCGCGTTCCTCACCGGCGACCTTTTCAACCTCTTCGTGTTCTTCGAAGTGCTGCTGGCGGCGTCCTACGGCTTGCTGTTGCACGGATCGAGCACCGCACGCGTCAAAGCCGGCTTGCACTACATCGCCATCAATCTCGCCGCGTCGAGCCTGTTCCTGATCGGCGTGAGTCTGATGTACAGCGTCACCGGCACGCTCAACATGGCCGATCTCGCCGTTCGCATTCCCGCCATTGCCGACAGCGATAGGGTGCTGGTCGAAGCCGCCGGCGCCATTCTCGGCATCGCCTTCCTCATCAAGGCCGGCATGTGGCCGCTCTGCTTCTGGCTGCCGACGACCTATGCGGCGGCGAGCCCGCCCGTCGCGGCGCTGTTCGCGATCATGAGCAAGGTCGGCATCTATGTCGTCATCCGGGTATGGCTGCTGCTGTTCGGCGAACAGACCGGCACCTCCGCGCTGTTCGGCAGCGACTGGCTGTTGTACGGCGGCGTCATGACCATCGTGTTCGGCTCGATCGGCGTACTCGCTTCGCAGGATATGGCGCGACTCGCCGGCTACAGTGTGCTGGTGTCGACCGGCACGCTGCTGGCGGTGCTTGCAACGGGCAACACGAGCGTCACCGGTAGCGCGCTGTTCTACCTGATCAGTTCGACGCTCGCCATCAGCGCATTCTTTCTGCTGCTGGAACTGGTCGAACGCGGCCGCACCGCCGGCGCCGACTTGCTTGCCGTCACGATGGAAGCCTTCGGCGATGACGATTTCGTCGAAGACGAAGTCGGTGTGGTCATTCCCGCAACCATGGCGGTACTCGGCATCAGCTTCATCTGCTGCGCATTGCTTCTGGCGGGATTGCCGCCGCTGTCCGGTTTCATCGCCAAATTCGCCTTGCTGAGCGCGCTGTTCGAACCCGCCGCGCTGGAAGCCGCGCCCAACGCCACGCCGGCGACGGCGTGGCTGCTGCTCGGCGTGATCGTGACCTCCGGTCTGACCGTGCTCATTGCCATGATGCGTGCGGGGATCAAAACATTCTGGGCCCCGCTCAATCGCACCGTGCCACGTGTGCGATTCATCGAAGTGACGCCTGTGATCGTGCTGCTGCTGGCATGCGCGACGCTGACCGTCCAGGCCGGCCCGGTCATGCGCTACATGCAAACCACCGCCGCATCGCTGCATACGCCGCATGGCTATGTCAACGACGTATTGTCGAAACCGCCGATTCCCGGCGAGGGAGGCTCATGACCCGCTGGCTGCCGTTCCCGCTGCTGTCGGCCGCACTGTTGGTCATGTGGCTGCTGCTCAACCAGAGCGTCGCGCCGGCTCATCTGGTCGCGGGCGCGCTGCTAGCGCTCGGCTGTCCGCTCGTCATGACGGCGTTTGAATTACCGCGCGCGAGCGTCCGGCGATCGCGGGCCATCGTTCAACTCGCGTGGCTGGTGCTGGTCGACATCGTGCGTTCGAACAACGCCGTCGCGTCGATCATTCTGCGTCCGGGCCAGCCACGGCAGACTTCCGGCTTCGTCGAGATTCCGCTCGATCTGCGCGATCGCTACGGTCTGACGACTCTGGCCATCATCATCACGTCCACGCCCGGCACGCTTTGGGCGAATTACGATTCAACGACCGGCGTCATGACGCTGCACGTGCTCGATCTCATCGACGAAAGCGTGTGGGCCGATCGAATCAAGCAGCGCTACGAAAGCCTGCTGGTGGAGATTTTCGAATGATCGCAACGATGCTGATCTGGTCTATTACCGTTGCGCAGATCCTCCTCGCGCTGGCGATGGCATGCGCAACCTTCCGCCTGGTTCGCGGGCCAAGGGCGCAGGACCGCATTCTCGGGCTCGATACGTTTTATGTGAACGGCATGCTCCTGCTCGTCACCTTCGGCATACGCACCGGCAACACGCTTTACTTTGAAGCGGCGCTCGCCATTGCGCTGCTCGGTTTCGTTTCTACAGTGGCGCTGGCGAAATTTCTCATACGCGGCGAGGTGATCGAATGACAGCGGCGACTGAATTGCCGGCCTGGGCCGCCCTGCTCACGGCACTCCTGCTCCTGCTTGGCGCCGGGCTGTCCTTCATCGGCTCGCTGGGTTTGCTGCGCCTCAAGACATTCTACGATCGCGTTCACGCGCCCACGCTGGGTACCACACTGGGCACCGGCAGCATCCTGATCGCTTCGATGCTTTTCTTCAGCGTGCTCGGATCGCGCTTCGTGATACATGAAATTCTGATCGCCGTATTCGTGACCGTGACCACGCCCGTGACGCTGATACTGCTGGTGCGAGCGGCCATCTTTCGCGATAGACGAGAGTAGTGACCCGTACGGAGGAAACTCTCCGGGCGAGGCTGCTGCAAACGCCTCGTCATCGAACCAATATCCGATGTCTGCGGTCGCGACGGAGCAATCTCTCCTGATGACATCGGCTTGGCCGGCGACGCAGGCTCATCCGGCAGCGGAATGAATTCGTCGTAATCGCGGTTCGGATTGTCCTTGCCAAAACACCGCACGTTCACGCGTCGGCGACCCGCTTCATCTCATGGCACGTGCGCCCGATCGTTGACGCGAAATCTGGCGCGGCGCTTGCATGCCGACAGCAGTCATTCGGCTCCCGATTTTCATCGCAATGGGCGCCGCGTGGACTCGATTTTCCATACAGGCTTGCTCGAATGGAAATCCATGAAGTTGCGCGCGCCGGTGCATATGCCCTGCTAGCCCGGCTCATGCGCGGCCCGCCGGATGGCTCGCTGTTGCGGTCGCTTGCCGACATGTCGATCCCGGACGAAGGTGAGTCGAATTTAGGCGATGCGTGGCGGACATTCATTGCGCTTTCTGCGACCGTGAACGAGCAAGACGTATACGACGAGTTTATGGAAATCTTTCTGGGCGTCGAAGCCGCGCAGGTCTACCCCTACGGCTCCGTCCACCAAAGTGGTTATTTCATGGGCAGTTCGCTGGCGGCGCTCAGAACCGATCTCAGCCGGCTCGGTCTGGCGCCACGCAGCACTGTGCACGAACCGGAAGACCACATTGCGGCGCTGTGCGAGGCGATGCGTTTCATGTTGTCCGATGGGTGTAACGGCGCATCAACGTCGCTTGAAACGCAAGCGCAGTTTTTCAGATCCCATATCGCGCCCTGGTATGGGGCGTTCACCGACCAGCTCGAGCGGGCGCCGTCCGCGAATTACTACCGCTCGGTCGCGCGCTTCGCCCGAGCATTTTTCGATGTCGAGTCGAGTTCCTTTGCTCCGCTGGAGGCTGGTGAATTCGATGTCGCCGCGGAGACTGAACCATGAAACGCCCCGATGCTTCTCGCCGCAGCTTCTTTGCCGTCGCTGCTATGTCGGTGACGGCCGCGGTCGTCGCACTGAAGTCTCGTTCGCAGAAACCGGAGACCGCGCAAGGCGCAGTCATGCCGGCGGATGAAACGGAACGCGGCTATCGCAAGACAGAGCACGTGTCGATCTACTACCGCTCCGCGCGCTTCTAGGAGGATCAGGACGTGTTGCAAAAACGCGTAGAACGGCGCACCGGGTCCGGTCTTAAATCTTCTCTCGTCGCCGGGTGCAACTATAACGATGGCAGCGTCGGTGTTGAGCAGGGCCATCTGGTAACCCGCCGGACTTTTCTCAAGAGCGCCGGATTGACCACCGGCTTGGCCGCGCTCGCGACCCAGCTGCCTTATGAAATGCTGGAGCCGGCGCACGCGCAGCCTGCGCCTGAGCCAAGCACGACCGGACCGCAATTGAAGCGCACCGTCTGCACCCACTGCTCGGTCGGCTGTTCGGTCAATGCCTATGTCGAAAACGGCGTATGGACGCGCCAGGACACGGCGTTCGAATCGCCGATCAACATGGGCGCGCACTGCGCCAAAGGCGCTTCCGTTCGCTACCTGGGACATTCGACGCATCGTCTTCGCTATCCAATGAAAATGATCGCGGGCAAATACGAGCGCATCAGCTGGGATCAGGCGATCAATGAAATCGGCGACAAACTGCTGCAGATTCGAAAAGAGTCCGGACCGGACGGCATCTACTGGATCGGCTCGAGCAAGCACAACAACGAGCAGGCCTATCTCCTGCGCAAATTCATGTCGCTGCTGGGAACGAACAATTGCGATCACCAGGCGCGTATCTGCCATTCGACTACCGTGGCGGGCGTCGCGCAGACGTTTGGCTACGGGGCGATGACCAACTCGTATAACGACCTCTATGCGTCGAAGGCCGTATTGTTCATCGGCTCCAATCCGGCTGAAGCGCATCCGGTGTCCATGCTGCATTTTCTGCATGCGAAGGAGCGCGGCGCGCACATGATCGTGGTGGACCCCCGCTTCACACGGACCGCGCGACACGCACAAATCCATGTGCGATTGCGCCCCGGCACGAACATTCCCTTCACCTGGGGTTTGCTATGGCATGTCTTCCAGAACGGTTGGGAAGACAAGGAGTACATCCGCGATCGCGTTTACGGGATGGACAAGGTCCGCGCCGAAGTCGCGCACTATCCGCCCGATGTCGTCGAGAACATCTGCGGAGTGCCGGAGAAGGAGGTGCGGCTGGTCGCTGAAACGCTGGCGATGAACCGCCCTTCTTCGGTCGTCTGGTGCATGGGCGTCACGCAGCATCACAGCGGTTCGGCCGGCGTCAGGGCGCTGTCCATTCTGCAACTCGCACTTGGCAATGTCGGCAAGTCTGGTGGTGGTTGCAACATCTATCGCGGCCATGACAACGTTCAAGGCGCCACCGATGTGGGGCCTAATCCCGATTCATTGCCCGGCTACTACGGCCTCGCTGAAGGGTCATGGCGGCATTTCGCCAAAGTGTGGGATGTCGACTATGACTGGCTGGTGGGACGCTTCGGCTCCAAGGCGCTGATGGAGCGACCCGGCATGACAGTGTCCCGCTGGTACGACGGTGTACTGGAAAACGCGGAGAACATCGATCAGCCGACCAAGCTGCGCGCCTGCATCTTCAACGGTCATGCGCCAAACAGTATTACGCGCATGCCCGATATGCAGAAAGCGATGCAACTGCTCGACATGCTGGTCGTGATCGATCCCTATCCGAGCGTTACTGCAGCAATGAATGGCCGCACCGATGGCGTTTATCTGCTGCCTGCCACCACCCAGTTCGAAACACAGGGCTCGGTGACATGTTCAAACCGCTCGCTGCAATGGCGCGACAAGGTGATCGACCCGCTGTTCGAGGCGAAAACCGATCAGGAGATCATGTATCTCTTCGCCAGGAAACTCGGCTTCGAGAAGGAATTGTGCAAGAACATCAAAGTTGAAAACAACGTTCCGCTCATCGAGGACATCCTGCGTGAAATCAATCGAAGCGTATGGACCATCGGTTACACCGGTCAGTCGCCCGAACGCCTGAAACGCCAGGCGGCCAACAAGCACACGTTTAACCCCCACACGCTGCTCGCTGAAAGCGGGCCGTGCAAGGGCGAGTATTACGGGCTGCCCTGGCCGTGCTGGGGCACGCCGGAACTCGGACATCCCGGCACGCCAAACCTGTACGACACCTCCAAGCACGTCATGGACGGCGGCCTGTGCTTTCGCGCGAATTGGGGGGTTGAGCACGACGGACAAAATCTGCTCGCTGAAGACGGCTCGTATCCCAAAGACGGCGAACTGGATACCGGCTATCCCGAGTTCGATCATGTTTTTCTGAAGAAGCTCGGCTGGTGGCGTGAACTTACACCGGAAGAACAGGCGGCAGCTGAAGGCAAGAACTGGAAGACCGATTCGTCCGGCGGAATTATCCGCATCGCGCTTCAGCACGGCTGCGCGCCATTCGGCAATGCAAAAGCGCGCGCCGAGGTGTGGAATTTTCCGGACCCCGTGCCGATTCATCGGGAGCCGCTGTGTTCGCCGCGACCGGATTTGGTCGCGAAATATCCGACTTATGAAGACAAGCGCACCTTCTGGCGCCTGCCGACGTTGTACAAGAGCGCGCAGAAGGATTGGTCCAAGGACTTCCCGCTCATCATGACTTCCGGCCGTCTCGTCGAGTACGAAGGCGGCGGCGACGAGACGCGCTCGAATCCCTGGCTCGCCGAATTGCAACTCGACATGTTCGTCGAAATCAATCCTGCCGACGCGCAAAAGATCGGCGTGCGGACCGGCGAGTTTGTTTGGGTGGAATCGCCTGCGGCCTTCCCGATCAAAGTAAAGGCCTATGTCACGCATCGCATCGCTCAGAAAACCGTGTGGATGCCGTTCCACTTCGGCGGTTGGTGGTCGGGCAAGGATTTGCTTGACCGCTATCCAGAAGGTGCCTCGCCGATCGTACGGGGCGAGTCCTGCAATGCCGCGTGGACCTATGGCTACGACGCGGTGACGATGATGCAGGAAACCAAGGTGTCGCTCTGCCGCGTACGCAAGGCATGAAGCTGCTTATTGCAGCAAAGGAAGTGTGCAATGGCTCGAATGAAATTTCTCTGCGATACCGAGCGCTGCATCGATTGCAATGCATGTGCGACAGCGTGCAAGAACGAGAACGAAGTGCCGTGGGGCATACAGCGTCGGCGTGTCGTCACCATTAACGACGGCACGGACAAGGAGCGTTCTTTTTCTATCGCCTGCATGCATTGCACCGACGCGCCGTGCATGGCTGTCTGCCCGGTGAATTGCTTCTATCACACGCGCGACGGCCTCGTGCTGCACGACAAGGACATGTGCATCGGCTGCGGCTATTGCTATTACGCCTGCCCGTTCGGTGCGCCGCAGTTCCCGCAGGACGGCATGTTCGGTCGCCGCGGCAAGATGGATAAGTGCACGTTCTGCGCGGGCGGTCCGGAGACGGACAACTCGCAGGCAGAGTTCAAGAAGTACGGCCGCAATCGAATCAGCGAAGGCAAGTTGCCGGCCTGCGCCGAGCAATGCTCGACCAAGTCGTTGCTGGGCGGCGATGCGGACGAGATCGCGGATATTTACAAGGAGCGCGTCGAGACGCGCGGCTACGGGCCGATGCGCTGGGGCTGGGACATCGCGTATGGCGACGCCGTGCGCACCGACAAGATCACCCCGCTCTATGAGGGTGAGCGCGTCAATGACATTCCCAACGACTATCAGAACAAGTGATATAGCCATGCGCGCCTTCCTTGCAGTGCTGCTCGCTTTGCCGCTAGTCGGTTGTCTGGAGGTCGACCAGCACCCGCCCTACGTCAATGGTCATTACGACGGTAAGTCCGACGATTTGCCCGAACGCGCGGTGTTCAACGGCGACGCGCAAGCCTGGGCGGCGGCAATCGGCAATCGCCAAATGAGCCAGAACGAATACAACCGTACCGGGAAAGATTGATATGCGATCCTTGCCGAACGCGATGCGTCTGCCGTTCCTGTTAGTACTTGTTCTTCCAATACTCGCGCTTGCGAACGTGCCGCACGAAGATGCCGTGCCCGCGTACTCGGCCGAACAGACCGTGCGGCAGATCGAACAGGATGTGCCGGAGCCGGGCTGGACATCGAGCGCTTCGGGCAAGCGCCACATGGCGCGCAACTACATCTCATCGACCATCGACGAGCCCACTGTGATCTTGCAGCGCGGCGGCAATACCTGGCGCACCTGGCGCAACGGTCCGATTGCATTCTGGAGCGCTGTGTTGTTGATAGGTGTGCTCGTGCTCGTCGCAGCCTTCTACTTCATCGTCGGACCGACGGGGTTGAAGGGACAGCCAACCGGGCGAAAGATCCTGCGTTTCACCGGCTTCCAGCGCCTGGTGCACTGGACGACGGCGATCGTGTTCCTGGTGCTCGCCTTCACCGGCCTCATCATCATGTACGGCAAGGAACTGCTCATTCCATTGCTGGGGCATGACTTCTTTTCCAGCTTGGCCGCATTCAGCAAATGGCTGCACGACTTCGCCGGACCGCTGTTCGTGGTGCTCTCGATACTGATGTTCTTCACTTTCCTGCGGGAGAATTTTTTCAAACGATACGACTGGCACTGGATCAAGGGCGGAGGCGGATTGATATCCAAGCGCCATATCCCCGCAGGCAAGTTCAACGCTGGAGAAAAGCTGTGGTTCTGGGGCGGCGTCACGTTCCTCGGCCTACTGATTTCAGCGAGCGGGCTCGTGCTCGACTTCACCAATTTCGGCCAGACACGCTACATCATTCAATGGGCCAACTATGTGCACATCTTCGCCGCCATGCTCTACATGATCGCAACCATCGGCCACATCTACATGGGCACGATCGGCAATGAAGGCGCCTATCGCGCCATGCGCGACGGCACCATCGATGAGCAGTGGGCGAAAGAACATCACGAACTCTGGTATGACGAAATCAAGCGACGCGGCGACCAAGACGTACCGCCGCCGCGCAGAGCAGGTGCATCGCCGCGCCCACAGCATTAAGGATCACACCTCATGGCACTTCGACTGGTAACTCTGGCTTTCGCGCTGGGCGTCGCCTGGGTCGGCTCATCATGGGCGGAATTGCCACCACCTACGCAGCAACAAGCTGCCGCTGAGGCAGAGAAGAAGGCAGCCGCCGACGCACATGCGGCAAAGCAGGCTGAACAACTCGCCGCGAGCATGGACCATGTGGCCGAGCGCTATCGCAGCCGCATGGCGGCCGTGGGAAAGACCGCGCCGACGCCGGAGCCCGTCGCTGGTGTGGCGGCACAGAAGAAGGAGCAAGAGCAGTTCAAGGAAGACGCGCCGCCTTCGGTACACAGCGCGTCGCCTACAACCACTCAGCCGCCCACAGGCGGGCCGCGTGGTGGGCGGGTCGAATCAGTGCCGGGCGACGAGCGTCGCGCGCCTGAACGGTGAGCAGGAGTCATCCGCTCGCTGCGACCTTTTGCGCGCTTCGACCGAGCCTCGGCGGGCCGGTCTCTGACGGCTTAGCTTGGTCGCGTTTCCCAACACTGATGTGGCCGTCCACCTCAGGATCGCTTGCTTGACTCGCGCGACGTCGCCGACACCTTGCTTGCAACCATCGACGCGCCGTGAGGTGCCGCCGCGCGTCGAGTACTCGATCACCGAGTTCGGCAAATCACTCGACGATGCACGGACGCCGCTGTCGAACTGGGCGCATGGATACGAGAAGAACGGATACGCGGGATCGGCTGCTGACGCTTCAGCTTTCAGGACATCGGATTCGCAGACGCCGTCGGCTCCTGCGGCAGCGGAATGAATTCATCGCGATCCAGATCCGGCAGCTTCATGCGTCCGGCGCGCCAGTCGGTTTTGGCCTGTTCGATGCGATCCTTCGATGACGAGACGAAATTCCATTCGATAAAGCGCGGGCCGATCGGCTCACCGCCGAGCAGCATGACGTGGGCGGGGGCTAATGCCTTGAGGCGTATCTCCGCTCCAGGACTGAGCACCGCCATCTCGCCTGTGGAAATTCGATCGTTGCCGATCCCGATCGCGCCAGTGACGACATAGGCAGCGCGTTCGGCATAGTCGCGGGGCAACAGCACTTCGGCCCCAGCCTGGAGGTCGCAATGAACATAGAACAGCGGCGAGTAAACATCGACAGCCGCTTTCACACCGTACGCTTCGCCCGCGATGACGCGCAGACGCGCGCCGGCCTCTTCGATGATCGGCAGTTCGTCACCGTCGTAGTGCGCAAATGACGGTTCGGTTTCTTCATGCTCGTTCGGCAACGCGATCCACGCCTGCAGACCGTTCATCCTGCCGCCTTCTCGGCGCGCACGTTCGAATCGTTCTGAATGCGTGATGCCGTGCCCCGCTGTCATCCAGTTCACCTCGCCTGGCCGGATCGGCTGCTCCGATCCGACGCTGTCACGATGCATGATTTCGCCTTCGAGCAGATAGGTGATGGTCGAAAGCCCGATATGCGGATGCGGGCGTACATCCGTCGAGCGCGGGATGCCGGGCGGAAAATCCACAGGGCCCATGTGATCGAAGAAGATGAACGGACCGACCATGCGCCGTTGTGTGCAGGGCAACACCCGCCCTACTTCGAAGCCGCCCAGATCCCGTCGCCGTTGACGAATAAGTAGATCGATCATGTTTGCTCTTTCTCGTTTGCTTATTAGGTGACTAAGGCGCCTTCTCGGTTTGGAGAAATGCCACAGCCATCGAAGCCATGGCACGAGTGCCAATGATCAAGGCACTTTCGTCAACGTAGAAATTCGGATTGTGATTGGGCGCAGCCGTGGCCGGATCTTGTCCTTTAGGTGTGATGCCGAGGAAAACGTATAACCCCGGCGCTTGCTGAGCGAAGAACGAGAAATCTTCTGATGCGCCCGGTAAAGGCGCGGTCGCCACCTTGCCGTCAGCCGCGCGCTCCAGCACCGGGGCCATCTGCATTGCGAGTCGCTCGTCGTTCACGGTGGTGGGATAAGAAGGAACGAGGACCACGTCGGCGGTCGCGTCCATGCTTTCAGCGGCGTTCTCCGCGCTGGTTTTCACATCCCGCAGGACTTGCGTCCGAACCTGTTCATCGTAGGTGCGGATCGTGCCGGACATCGAGACTTCTTCCGGCACGATATTCGGGCCGCTGCCCCCGCTGATCTGGCCGATCGTCACGACTGCCGGCGACTGCGTGAGGTTCGCGCGGCGGCTCACGACCGTTTGCAAACCGTTGATCACCTGCGCTGCGGTGACGATGGGATCGATGGTGTACCAGGGCATGCCGCCGTGACCTTGCTTGCCGGTCACCGTGATCTGCAGGGTATCGCTGGCGGCAGTGGTTGCGCCGCTCCGCCAACTGATTTGTCCGGAGGGTCCCGGCATGACATGCAGACCGAAGACCGCATCGGGCTTCAACCGATCGAACAAACCCTCTTCCAGCATCAGCTTCGCGCCGGAACTTTTGCCCTCGCTCGGCCGGTAAACACTCGACCCCTCTTCCGCCGGCTGGAAGATGAAGACGACCGTTCCCGGCAAGTTTGCGCGCATGCCTGCCAGCACTTCGGCTGTGGCCATCAGCATGGCGGTGTGCGCGTCATGGCCGCATGCGTGCATGACGTCCACTTCCTTGCCGTGATACGTGCCTTTGGCTTTCGACGCAAAGGGAAGCGTTTGCGGCTCCTTGACCGGCAGTGCATCCATGTCGGCGCGCAGTGCGACGGTCCGCCCCGGCTTGCCGCCTTTGAGAATGCCGACCACGCCAGTGCGGCCAACGCCTGTGCGCACCTCCATATCGAGGCGGCGCAAATGATCAGCGACCAGTTTTGCGGTGCGCTTTTCCTGATCGCCCATTTCGGGATGCTGATGAATATCGCGGCGCCACGCGATGAGCTTCTGCTCCACGGCCGCCGCCCTGCCAAGCGCCTGCTCCGAGAGAGACGATGTTTGCGCCTGTGTCCCGCCCGAAGCACATAGCAGCAATCCGGCGAGCATGAACACCACGGTTCTGTATGACTGCATCGGGTCCTCACACGCCCGGAAGAGCGCTGTGATGCTGCAGGATACGTACCGTCTCACCGCGACTGAGATGGCGATGCGCGCCTCTCGAATGCGGACGATCAATCTTGTTTTACGATCAAACCCGCCTGAATAACGCGCTTTTTTCGAGCGCGCATAGATGATTCAATGCACTCCTGCGCTCCATTCGGAGCAACCACTTTAGGAGATGCATAAATGAAAGAGCTTGCCGTATTGATTGCCGCTTCGGCCTTTTCCTTCACCGCTTTTGCGGCCCCCATGACATACGTCCTCGACGCTGATCACACGTTTCCGCGCTTCGAATACAGCCACTTCGGCTACTCGACGCAGATCAGCGGCTTCGACAAGACGACCGGCAAGATCGTGTACGACAAGGAAGCGAAAACGGGACTGGTGGATATCGCCATCGACATGAAATCGGTGAACACCGGCTCGAAGCTGTTCAACGAGCACATTCAGGAAGCCGATTTTCTCGATACGGCAAACTTTCCGACCGCCACCTTCAAGTCCACCAAGGTGAATTTCGAGGGCGACAAACCCGCCACCATCGACGGCAACCTCACTATCAAGGGCATCACCAAACCGGTCACGCTGAAGGTGACGTCCTTCAAGAATGCCGCTCATCCGATGGTGAAGAAGGACGCGATCGGCGCCAACGCCGTCACGACCATCAAGCGCTCCGACTTCAATGCCGGCAAGTACGCCCCGCATGTGGACGACGAACTCACCCTTCGCATTTCCCTCGAAGCGATCGCGCAATAACACAAACACACGACGACGGCGGCGCGACACGCATCGTTGCGAAGTCGCGCACCATCGCGTGAACAGAACTGGAGGTCTAATGCCAATTCATGACGTGAAGATCGTGAACGAATCGCGTCGAGACATGTTCCGTCTGGCGGGCGCCGGCCTCGGTGTCGCGGCACTGACTGCGACCGGCCTCGCGCATGCCCAGGTGCCCGAAGAAGCGAATACGACGCCGCTGGAAATCGTCCGCAAAGGCATCAACAAGGACATACGCGTTTACAACATCGATCTGCTCGAAGCGGAGGCGAAGAACAAATATTCCGAGGGCGTGTACGTGTTCGTCGCACACGGCTCCGGCGAAATGTGGACGCTGCGCGAAAACCGCCGCGCCTTCGACGACTACATTTTCACGCCGCATCGCATGCAGGGAATCGTGCGCGACAAGATCAATACGTCGGTCTCGCTGCTTGGTCTAAAGCTACCGCATCCGATCATCGTGACGCCGTTCGGCAGTCATGGTCTGCATCACCCGGCGGGTGAAGTCGCGACGGCACAAGGCGCGTCGCGGTCGGGTGCCCTGCTCACCGTTTCCAGCGCCTCGACGCGCAGCATGGAAGACACCGCCAAAGCGTCGAAGGACCCGAAGTGGTTCCAGATGTATCTCAACGTCGACGAAGGCCTGTCGCGCGAAGTCCTTCAGCGGGCACGCGACTCGGGATACAGAGCCATCGTCCTCACCATCGACGCGATCGGTCAGGGCTCGTCGGATGAATACGAGCGTCTGGGCAAACCGCGGCCGTGGCTGCCTTACGGCAACTTCAAGACCGGTAGCGCCAACGCGTTCAAGACCAATCTTTCGTGGAA
>DATCWO010000293.1:0-5797 GCA_036566325.1 Burkholderiales bacterium
AGTGGAGTCGGCATTCGCCGTATCGGTGTTGGTCATCGACTGCACCATCACCGGCGCATCGCCGCCCACCGCGACGTGACCGATGCGGACCATGCGAGACGAACGACGAAGACCTGCGCTCATTGCTATTCCAGTGTCAGGCGCGCCACACCCGAAGGCGCGTGCGCGGCAAGATCAACCCGCTCGCCACCATAGCTCAACTCCACGGCGGCGGCATTGCCGAGCACGACCGAAAGCGGCGGCGTCCCCTCCAGCGCCAGCAGCGTTCCTGCGTCGGCCAGACGGGAAACCAGCACTTTACCTCGTGCATCCTTGACTTCCACCCAGACCTTGCCGCTGAAGCGCATTTGCAGAGGCTTGCCCACTGTCGCACTCGCAGGCTCACCGCTTGGCGCAGCAGACGCTGTCGCAACCGGTTCTTTTATCTCCGGCGCCGCTTCAATGACGGGTTCGGGTGCTTCGGTAACCGGAGAGGGTTCCACTGCCACCGGCGCCGGCGCGACCGACTGCGCCACCGGCATCGGCTTCACGGCGAGGTCCATTTGCTTCATCACCGCGGCGCCCTGCGCGCTCGGCGACACATGCGCCGCCTGCGCCGCCCTTCGGTCGCGCACATACCACTCCAACGCGAACGCGGCCACCGCAATCAGAACGATCAGCGATAGAACCAGCAAAACGCGCCCGTCCCTCCTGTCTTCTCTGATCGGGACATGCATGTCGCTCGGGTGAACGGTACGCGGCCCGGCCTGCAGTCGTTGTTCGAGTTCGGCGACCAGCGGCGTCGCGTCGATTTCCAGCACGCGCGCATAGCTGCGCACCATACCGCGCACAATAGCGATACCCGGCAGCAGATCGTACCGATCGGCTTCGAGCGCCTCGAGTTGGCGCGGTGCGAACTTCAACCGCATCGCCACATCGTCAATCGACAAGCCGCGCACTTCGCGGGCTTCGGCCAGGGCGTTGCCCGGCCCTTGAATTGCGGAGGTCGGGCTATCCGCCTGTACGTCGCTCATGAATTAAAACCTTAGTCGCCTGGGAAGCTGCGACTGCACCGCTTCGCGTGCTTGCAGCTTCCTGATTGGGGAAATACACAGGAGGCGTCACACCTCTTGTCGACACATACTCAGTCGAACTGACCGCGCTGCATCGCCTGATATTGCGGCGAGGTGGCAAAGCGGCGACGCAACTGCGCGGCGTAGCTCTGCGCCGCGGCGTTATCGCCGAGCTTACGCTCCACCCGCAACGCGAGCCACAGCGCTTCGGCCGTCGGATCGGCGACCAGAGCGTTGTAACGCGTCACCAACGCGCGCGCCTCGGCGACATTGCCCTGGCGATATTGCAGATCGGCATACGACAGCATCGCTCCGGCATTGTTCGGCTCGAGACGCAATGCGTGCTCGTAATAATCGGCTGCGGCCTTGGGATTGCTGTGCTCGGTGCAACGCCCCGCTGCGGAGTAGGAGCGCGCCGGCGTGCGGTAGAGCGGATTCTTCACCGCATTCAAGAACCATTGCGCCGACTGCTCGGCGCGATTCGTCTGGCAAAGAAACCAGCCGTAGTTATGGTTGAGGTCCGCATCCTGCGGCGCCAGTTGCAAGCCGCGCTTGAAGCTTTCCTCGGCGCCGGCCTGATCGCGCAAATCCATCCGCACCAGCCCCTGAATGTTGTAGGCCTGCGCATAGTTGGGATCGGAAGCGAGCGCGATGCGCGTTTCTTCCAGCGCCACGCCCATGTTGCCCAACCCGTAATAAGCGGCAGCCAGATCGACATGCGCCTTCGCGCGCGTGCGCGCATCGGCCGGCAACGCCACCAACTCCTCGCCCGAGGCAATCGCGTCCCTCGCTGCCTGGACCTGCTCCTGCTGGTCCTGCGGAACGCTCTGACAAGCACCCAGCAACGCTGCGCTCAGCAAGCACAAAACGTAACGCTTCATGCAGGCGCCCTCGCGATGCGCAGTTCACGGCGCGTCCGGTCGTGCACTTTGCCGGCCAATTGGCCGCATGCGGCGTCGATATCGTCGCCGCGCGTCTTGCGAGTGGTGGTCACTATGCCTGCCCCGTTCAATAAATTGCTGAAACGCTGGATTACATCGCGCGGCGAGCGTTCGAAACCCGCGTTGGGAAATGGATTGAACGGGATGAGGTTGACCTTGCTCGGCATCTCGGCAAGCAAGGCGATCAGTTCGTGCGCGTGTGCGACGCTGTCGTTCACGCCGTCGAGCATGATGTATTCGAAGGTGATGAAATCGCGCGGCGCGCGATCCAGATAACGCCGGCATGCGGCCAGCAACTCGGCCAGCGGATACTTGCGGTTGATCGGCATGATGCGGTCGCGCAGCGCGTCGTTCGGCGCATGTAGCGACACCGCCAGCGCCACCGGGCATTCGTCGCGCAGGCGATCGATCATCGGCACGATCCCCGAAGTCGAAACGGTCACGCGACGCCGCGACAGGCCGTAGGCATGATCGTCCAGCATCAGCTTCAGCGCCGGGATCACGTTATCGAGATTGAGCAACGGCTCGCCCATGCCCATCAGCACCACATTGCTGATGATGCGATCGCCGTTCGGCTCCGCCCCCAGCGCACGATTGGCATGCCATAACTGGCCGATGATTTCGGCGCTGCTCAAATTGCGATTGAAACCCTGCCGCCCGGTCGAGCAGAACTTGCAGTCCATAGTGCAGCCGGCCTGCGTGGAAATACACAGCGTGCCGCGCGTCGCTTCCGGAATGAAGACAGTCTCGACTGCATTGCTCTTGCCCACGTCGAGCAACCACTTGCGCGTACCGTCTGCAGCGACGCTGTCCTGAATCATCGGCGGCGGCACCACCGCGGCCGATTCGATCAGTTTCTGTCGCAGCGTTTTCGCCAGATCGCTCATCTGCACGAAATCGGCTTCGCCATTGCGATGCATCCAGCGCATCACCTGACGCGCGCGAAACGGCTTCTCGCCGAGCGAGGCGAAATAGCTTTCCAGTTGCGCGGCGTCGAGGCCAAGGAGATTCGTGCTCATGTGCGGTACGAGATTAGCCGGAATAGACCTGGCAGCTGGGGAAGAAGTAGGCAATTTCGATCCGGGCGTTTTCCGCGCTATCGGACCCGTGCACCGCATTGGCGTCGATGCTCTCGGCGAAGTCGGCGCGAATCGTGCCCTTGTCCGCTTTTTTTGGATCAGTGGCGCCCATCAGCTCGCGATTTTTCGCGACGGCGTTCTCGCCTTCCAGCACTTGCACCATCACCGGACCGGACACCATGAAATCAACCAGTTCGCCAAAGAAGGGGCGTTCGCGGTGGACAGCATAAAAACCTTCCGCTTCCTGGCGCGACAGCCAAGCCATTCTGGCCGCGACAATCTTGAGACCGTTCGTTTCGAAGCGGGAGTAAATCTTTCCAATCACGTTCTTGCCGACCGCGTCGGGCTTGATGATGGACAACGTGCGTTCGACCGCCATGCGAGCATCCTTTATCTAGGCTTTGAAATAACTCGCGATTTTACCTTTGTTTAGGGTATTCCCGCAGCATTAATGGGACTTCCGCCCGAGCTGACCGTCGCTTCCCAGTGGATCAGCATCCCGTTCTCGCCCTTCGCCGCCTGAAACTCCGCCGCAATACCGATACCCGGCGCGAAGGCCAGGCGACCTTGGCAATACAGCAGCGGCAACCGGTCCCGTAACCAGGGCGCAATGGCATTTTCCTGCAATAAATTCTTCAAACTGCGCCGCGGTCGCCGCACATCCGGCTGAAAACTTTCCCCGCCTTGCCTTAGACGAACCAGCGTGGAGGCGGCTTGTAGCGCGCTCGCGGCGATACCTTCGCCCGGCATGGGTTCGAAGCGCAGACAGCCGCCCAGTTCCGGTAAGGCCCACGTCATCTCTCCGTTCCAGCGCGCGACATAGTTGCGCGGCGGGGCAGGCCTTTGGACAACCAAGTAAGCGCGATCCCTGAATCGGCGCAATACATACGCGTCGAAATCAATCAGCGGCACCGCATCCTCGCGCGCGGCATACAACTGCCGCAATGCCTCGTGCAATTCCGCCATGTCGGGCGCGGTTACGCCATGCTGCGCGAGCCAGAGACGCAGCACATTGCGCGCACGCAGCTCACCGATGCCGCGCAATACGGCGAGATCGATGCTCTCCCCCTCACCCGCAGCGGCAAGATCGTCCCTCGTTACGGCGTTCAGCAACTCGGCCGCTTCGCCCAGATGTGTCGCAGCGCGCGCGATGTTGGACGCCGCCGCGGAATTGAGCGCCCCCAGCAGCGGCATGATGCGGTGACGCATGAAATTTCGCGCCAGCGATACATCGCTGTTGCTCTCATCCTCGACCCATTGCAAATCGCGCATGCGCGCATAGGCTTCGATGTCGGCACGCGACACGTTCAACATCGGGCGTAGCAGCTGCGGGTGCGCGCGCGCCTCGTTCAGCCTGCGCATGACCGGCATTGCCGCGAGCCCGGCCACCCCCGCGCCGCGCACCAGTTGCAGCAATAGCGTTTCGGCCTGGTCATCCTGCTGATGCGCGAACACGACGAAGTCGCAATCGCAATCGTCGAACGCCGCGTAACGTGCCGCGCGAGCTGTGCCTTCAAGTCCCAGGCCGGAATGCGCTTCGAGTCGCACTTTGCGCACTGCGCACCCGACGCCGTACTGCGCGGCAACGCGCCGGGCAAAATCGGCCCAGCGATCAGCATGCGGGCTGAGGCCGTGATGGACGTGCAAACAGGAAAGCTGAAACGGATGTTGCGTGGCGAGTGTCGCCAGCACATCCAGCAGCACCATCGAATCGACGCCGCCGGAGAAACCGAGCGTCAGCCGCGCGCCGGCCGGAACGTGCGCGGCGAGAACGGCATCGACGCGCGCGACAACTTCACTTGACCGGGGTTTCCTTGAACTTGCCATAGGACATCAGTCGCTCAAAGCGGCGCTCGACCAGTTGCGCCGGACTCATGTCGTCGACTTCGCGCAACGCGTCCTGCAATGCTTTCTTCATGTTCTGACCTGCCGCCGCATGATCGCGCTGCGCGCCGCCCAACGGTTCAGGAATGATGCGATCGATGAGACCGAAAGTCTTCAGGCGATTAGCCGTAATACCGAGCGTCTCGGCCGCCTCCGCCGCGCGTTCGGCGCTTTTCCACAGAATGGAAGCGCAGC
Organism: Burkholderiales bacterium; assembly: GCA_036566325.1. Lineage (GTDB taxonomy): Bacteria > Pseudomonadota > Gammaproteobacteria > Burkholderiales > SG8-39 > ZC4RG42. The sequence goes on from DATCWO010000293.1 coordinate 5,152, forward strand.
CCTCGGGCGAAATGACCGAATAGGTCGAGTACTGCAGCATCATCACCACGTCACCTACTGCAATGGCGAGTGCGCCGCCCGAACCGCCTTCACCGATGATGGTGCTGATGATCGGCACCTTGAGTTCGGCCATGACGTAGAGGTTGCGGCCGATCGCCTCCGACTGACCACGCTCTTCTGCGCCGATTCCCGGATACGCGCCCGGTGTATCGACGAAGGTCAGCACCGGTAGGCCGAATTTCTCGGCCAGCCGCATCAGACGCAGCGCCTTGCGATAGCCCTCGGGTCGCGGCATGCCGAAATTGCGATAGATCTTTTCCTTGGTGTCGCGCCCCTTCTGGTGGCCGATGATCATCACCGACTGGCCATTGAAACGCGCCAGCCCGCCGACGATCGACGGATCGTCAGCGTAGGACCGGTCGCCATGCAGTTCCTCGAAATCGGTGAACAGCATGCTCACGTAGTCGAGCGTGTAGGGCCGTTGCGGATGCCGCGCGACTTGCGCCATCTGCCAGGGCGACAGCTTGGCGTAGATATCTTTGGTCAGCGCCTGGCTTTTCTTTTGCAGACGTCCGATTTCTTCGGAAATATCGACTGCGGAGTCATCCTGAACGAAGCGCAGTTCTTCGATTTTCGCCTCAAGTTC
>DATCWO010000296.1:0-21644 GCA_036566325.1 Burkholderiales bacterium
ATCCCGTCAGCACCCACCAGTTGTAGAGAAGGGGAGTGGTAGTTCAGTTGGTTAGAATACCGGCCTGTCACGCCGGGGGTCGCGGGTTCGAGTCCCGTCCACTCCGCCAGTTCCGTAGAAGCGGCCCCATTGTTCGCTTCAAAGTTTCAAGAGTAAGGCGAACCGTCGGGTTCGCCTTTTTTATTGCCCGGGGGAAACCTGATCAAGTGCCGAACATGATCGCGGGCGAGCGGGGACATGGCGAAGCAGCGCCATAGCCTCGAAGAATTTGCGATGTTCTGTACCGAAAAATTTTAATCAGCGCTTCGCTGGCGCATACACATCGGGGAAGCAACCCAATGTTCAACTTCGTTGGCAAAAACAAACGCCTGTTGCAGTTTTTTCTGGCGCTCATCATCGTGCCGGTGTTCGCGTTGTTCGGGATCGAGTCGTATCAGGGCTTTATCGGTGCCGGGGGCGAGGTCGCCGAAGTTTCGGGCGAACCGATCACCGAACAGGAGTTTGAGCGCGCGCTCACCGATCAGCGCGATCGCCTGCGCAACGCCTTCGGCGGCAAAATCGATGCAGCGATGTTCGATACGCCGGAAGCGCGCAAGGAACTGCTCGAGTCGCTGGTGCGTCGCCGTCTTCTGCTTGACTACGCCTATCGCCACAAAATGTTCGCCAGCGACCAACAGATACGCGATTTCGTTGCCAGCTATCCTGCGTTTCAGGAGGATGGTCGGTTTTCGCGTGAGCGCTACCAGGCATTGCTGCGCGCGCAGAACATGAGCCCGGCCGGCTTTGAGTCGCAACTGCGCGCCGATATTGCGCTGGAACAATTGTCTGCCGGTGTGGCGCAGAGCGCTTTCGTCTCCGACACCATGGCGCGACGTTTCGCCATTGCGCGCAGCGAGACGCGCGAAGTGGCGCGTGCGCTGATCACCGCCGGCGAGCATGTCGGCAAGGTGAGCGTCACGGCGGAAGAAATTCAGGCTTACTACGACAACAATCCAAAGGAATTCGAGACGCCCGAGCAAGTGCGGGCGGCGTACGTGGTGCTAAGCCGCGACGCGATGGCGGCGCGCGAGACGGTGAGCGACCAAGAAGTGCAGCAGCAGTACGAAGCGCGCGTCGGGCCACAGGCGAAGGCGCGCGAGGAAGCTCGCGCGAAGGCCCAAGCGGTGCTCGATGAAGTGCGCAAGGATCCGGCCAAGTTCGCCGAACTGGCCAAGCAGCATTCGCAGGATCCGGGATCGGCCGAGCAGGGCGGCGACCTGGGTTTCTTCGCGCGCGGCGCAATGGTGAAGCCTTTCGAAGATGCGGTATTCAAGCTCAAGCCGGGCGAAATTTCGCCGCTGGTCGAGTCCGATTTCGGCTTCCACATCATTCAACTGATTGAGATCAAACCGGGCGTGCGCGAAGAACGTCACGCGCGTCACATCCTGTTCAATGCGCCGAGCGTCGGCAAGGACAGCGCCACGGCGCGTGCCGAAATCGCCGAAGAACTCAAACGCCAGCGGGTATCGCGTCAGTTTCCGGAAGCGGCGGAAGCGTTTAGCAACCTCGCCTACGAACAGCCGGACAGCCTGGAACCGCTGGCCGATCGTTTCAAGCTCAAGATCGAGGAAAGCAGCGGCTGGCTGAGCCGCAGCGCCGGCCGGCCACCGCTTGATAATCCGCGACTGCTGGAGGCGCTATTCAGCCCGGAAGCCATTCAAGGCAAGCAGAACACCGAGACGATCGAAGTTGCGCCCGGTCAACTCGTGGCGGCGCGCGTGATCGATCATAAGGCTGCGTCGAAGCGCCCGCTGGAGGATGTGCGTAACGAAATTCGCAAGACGCTGACGGAGCGCAAGGCGGTTGAATTGGCGCAGCAAGCGGGCGAGGAAAAACTCAAGACCCTGCTCAACGGCGAAAATGCTGCGTTGACCTGGAATGCGCCGAAGAATGTGAGTCGCGAGAATCCGGCGGATTTCGATACGCAAGCATTGACCGCGGTGTTCAAGGTGAGCAGCAGCAAGCTGCCTGCGTATACAGGCGTAGCGACGCCGACGGGCTATGCGATCTATCGTATCAGCAAGGTCAATACGCCGGAGCAGATCGAGCAGCAGCGTCAGCGCGCGGCCGCTTATGCACTGGGGCAGATCAATGCGCGGCAGGACTTGCAGGGATTCGTCAATGGCCTGCGGGATCACGCGGACGTCGAAATCAACGAAGAGAAACTGCTCAAGGTCGGCAGCCGGGGGCAGTAACGTGATGCAGGGGTGAAGCGATGCGGCCGACGGCCGCATCGCGGACGCTCAGGCCAGATCGGCCATGCCGGAGACGAGGCTGAAGCCACCGTCCACATGCGTGATTTCACCGGTCACGCCGGCAGCAAGATCGGAAAGCAGGAACGCGGCGACGTTGCCCACATCGTCAATCGTCACGTTGCGCCGCAGGGGCGCATTGCGCTCGACAAACTTGAAAATCTTGCTGAAATCAGCGATGCCGGCGGCAGCCAGCGTCTTGATCGGGCCGGCGGAAATGCCGTTCGCACGGATGCCTTTGGGCCCCAAACTGTCCGCCAGATATCGTACGCAGGCTTCCAGACTCGCCTTGGCGAGGCCCATGGTGTTGTAGTGCGGAATCACGCGTTCGGCACCGAGATAGCTCAGCGTCAGCAGCGCACCGTTGTGGCCGGTCATCAGCGGTTGCGCGCCTTTCGCCAGTGCGGCGAAGCTGTAGCTCGAAATATCGTGCGCGATGCGGAAGCCTTCGCGCGACATGCCATCAAGGAAGTCGCCCGCAATCGCTTCGCGCGGCGCATAGGCGACGGCATGCACCAGACCGTCGAGGCGGTCCCAGCGCTCTTCGAGCGAAGCGAATAAGGCGTTGATTTCGTCGTCGCTGGAAACATCGCAGGGCAACACGATGTCCGATCCGAAGTCCGCCGCCATTTCGGTAACGCGATCCTTGAATCGATCCGTTTGATAGGTGAAGGCCAGTTGCGCGCCTTCGCGATGACAGGCTTTCGCAATGCCGTAGGCAATCGAGCGATTGCTCAGCAGTCCGGTGATCAGTATTCGTTTTTCGGCGAGAAAACCCATGGCGGTACCAAGGACGATGATGGTGGAGCCGGATTATACGACTGCCTGAAAGGCTTTCTTCTTAATCGGCCATGGGTTTCAGTGCAGACTCATACGCCCGGGGAGGGCGTGTGATGTCGGAGCTAAAGCCCATAGCGACTCCGGCGTTAGGAATCGCGCGATTATACGGGGCAGACCGTGTGTGACGCACGCTTTGCTGCGCACCTGCAGTTCGGCTGACGGGTCATTGACGCCTGGGCTACACTCGGCCGGGTCCGCACGCACAGTTCCTCACTACGGCATCTCGTGTCGCAAATCACCTTCGGATCCGGGCCTCGGTCGGCTGCACACAGCGCCCGCGCCTTTGCCGCGATCGGCTTCAGGCAGGTCTGCATCATTTTGTCCGCATTGACGCTGGCCGGTTGCAGCGAGTTGTGGAACGACCCCTATCCCATCGATCGCAGCGGCGCGAACGTTCTCTACAGCGCCTTTGTCGAGCGCCCGAAGCATCTCGATCCGGTGCAGTCCTATACCGAAGACGAGGCGGCCATCATCGGGCAGATCTACGAACCGCCGCTGCAATATCACTATTTGAAGCGGCCTTACACGCTCGTACCGCTGACCGCGACGCAGGTGCCCAAGCCGAGCTACCTCGACGCGGCGGGGCAGCCTGTTGCAGACGATGCGACCAACGTTGCGTTCAGCGTTTATGAAATACATATCCAGCCCGGCATTCGTTATCAGCCGCATCCGGCGTTCGCCCGCGACCAGGCCGGGCAACCGTTGTATCAGGATCTGTCGCGCGATGAGATTGCGCGCCTGTGGACGCTGAGCGATTTTCGCGCAACGGGAACGCGCGAGCTGCTTGCAGAGGACTACGTTTACCAGATCAAGCGGCTCGCTCATCCGCATCTGCATTCGCCGATCTATGGTTTGATGAGCCAGTACATCGTCGGACTCACCGAACTGCCCGATACACTGAGAAAGGCCGATGCGGTTTTGCGTGAAGGCGGCGAGGAAAAGTGGCTCGATTTGCGGCAGTACCCCTTGGAAGGCGCCGAGGTGGTCGATCGCTACACCTATCGCATCAAGCTGAAGGGTCGTTATCCGCAGTTTTCATATTGGCTGGCGATGAACTTCTTCGCGCCCGTGCCGTGGGAAGTCGATCGCTTCTATGCGCAACCCGGCATGCGCGACGGCAAGAATCTTTCGCTCGACTGGTATCCGGCCGGTACCGGTCCGTTCATGTTGGTGGAAAACAATCCGAATGCGCGCATGGTGCTGCGGCGCAACCCCAACTATCGCGGCGAACCTTATCCTCATGAAGGCGCGCCGGGCGACCGTGAAGCGGGACTGCTCGATGACGCGGGCAAGCGCATGCCTTTCGTCGATGAGATCGTCTACACGCGCGAGAAGGAAAGCATTCCTTACTGGAACAAGTTTCTACAGGGCTACTACGACGCTTCGGGCATTTCCTCGGACAGTTTCGATCAAGCGGTGCAGATCGGCATCGAGGGCCAGGCCAATCTGACGCCGGAAATGCAAGAGAAGGGCATTCAGCTCAGCACGTCGGTTGCGCCGAGCAGTTTTTATCTCGCCTTCAACTGGCTCGACTCCGTCGTGGGCGGCGACAGCGAACGGACGCGTAAATTGAGGCAGGCGGTGTCCATCGCACTCGACTGGGAAGAGTTCATTTCGATTTTCGCCAACGGTCGCGGCATCCCGGGCCAAGGCCCCATTCCGCCGGGTATTTTCGGTTTTCGCGAAGGTGGCGTTGGCATCAACCCGGTGGTGTACGACTGGCGCAATGACGAGCCGGTACGCAAATCGATCGAAACGGCGCGGCAACTGCTGGCCGAGGCCGGCTATCCGAACGGGCGCGATGCGAAGACCGGTCAGCCGCTGGTGCTGTATCTGGACACCACCGATCGCGGGCCGGGCGACAAGTCGCGTCTTGACTGGTATCGCAAGCAATTCTCGAGGCTGAACATACAGCTCGAAATCCGCGCGACCGACTGGAACCGCTTTCAGGAAAAAGTGCGTTCGGGCAACACGCAACTGTTCTTCATGGGATGGAATGCCGACTATCCCGATCCGGAAAATTTTCTGTTCCTGTTCTACGGGCCGCAAAGCCGTGCCAAAACGCAGGGGGAAAACGCCGCGAACTACAGCAACGCAGAATACGATGCGCTGTTCCAGTCCATGAAGAGCATGGAGAACGGCGCCGAGCGGCAGGCGATCATCGACCGCATGGTGGAAATTCTGCGACGCGACGCACCCTGGTCCTTCGGCTTCCATCCCAAGAACTACAGTCTCTATCACGCGTGGCTGGGCAATGTGAAACCGAACCAGATGGCGCGCAACGATCTGAAGTATCGCAGCGTGAACGCGCCGTTGCGCGAGCGGAAGCGGCATGAGTGGAATCAGCCTTTCCCGTGGCCGCTTGTCGGCGTTGGCGTATTGCTGATCGTGCTCGCTCTGCCGGCGGTGATCGGTTATCGGCGCCGCGAACGCGCCGTGGCGAGGCTTGCATGATCGGCTATATCGTCCGTCGCATTCTGTACGCGATTCCGATTCTGATCGGCGTCAATCTGATCACCTTCGCATTGTTCTTCGTGGTCAATACGCCGGATGACATGGCGCGCATGCAACTCGGCGCAAAGCGCGTGACGGCGGACGCGATCGATAAGTGGAAGATCGAGCGCGGCTACGACAAGCCGCTGCTTTACAACAGCGCGGCCGAGGGGATCGGCACGCTGGCCGATACCATCTTCTACGAGAAGTCGGTGCGGCTGTTCGCTTTCGATTTTGGCGAGGCGGACGACGGACGCGATATCGGCCACGAAATCCGCACGCGCATGTGGCCGAGCCTCGCCATTGCGATTCCGGTGTTCATTATCGGCCTGGCGGTCAACATCAGCTTTGCGCTCATGATGGCTTTCTTTCGCGGCACCTACCTGGATTTTTCCGGCGTAGTGCTGTGCGTCGCAATGATGTCCATCTCCTCGCTGTTCTACATCATCGGCGGCCAGTACCTGATCAGCAAGCTGTGGCATCTGGTGCCGATTTCCGGCTACGGCGAGGGCTTCGATTCGACACGCTTTGTCGTGCTACCCGTGGTTGTCGGTGTGATCAGCGGCATCGGCAGCGGCGGACGCTGGTATCGCACGCTGTTTCTGGAAGAGATTGGCAAGGACTATGTGCGTACTGCACGCGCCAAGGGACTGGCGGAAACGCAGGTGATGTACCGCCATGTGTTGAAGAACGGCATGATCCCGATTCTCACCGGCGCGGTGGTGGTGATTCCGCTGCTGTTCATGGGCAGCCTGATCGCCGAATCGTTTTTCGGCATTCCCGGCCTGGGCAGCTACACCATCGATGCGATTCAGGCGCAGGACTTCGCCGTCGTGCGCGCCATGGTGTTTCTCGGTTCGGTGCTGTACATCTTCGGGCTGCTGTTGACCGATATTTCCTACACGCTGGTCGATCCGCGCGTGCGGCTGGAATGAGCGACTCATGATCGAGGAACAACGCTGATGTGGGTGCTGCTGTGGACCGACGCATTGTTGTGGCTGCTGGTTGCGCTGGGCATCGGCTACGCGATCTATGTGCGTCGCCAGCCGCACCTGCTCGCGCCGTGGCAGCGCGTGGCGCGCAGCGCGGCGGGGATGAGTTCACTGGTGTTTCTGGTCGTGTTCATCGCCATTGCGCTGCTCGATTCCATTCATCTGCGCCCTCATCTGGAAAACGTACCCGGCGAGACGCAGGCGTCCTATTCCGTGGAAGTGCTCAGTACGCTCGACATCTTGCTGACCGGCTTGCGTACGCATACGGAGCGGACGTATTCCGCGCCGCTGGCAACGCGCGCCTACGCCAAGGAAACGATGGAGCGACCGGATGGCACGGTGACGCGCGAATTTCCGCGCCTCCAGCACGGCGGGGCGCATCTGCAGGACGAGGCGTTGCGTACGCAGGATGTGGCGCAGCGTGCCGCAAACGGCGCCGCTTGGGGCGTGTTCGCGTGGCTGCTGGTGGCGATGTACGCGCTGTTGCGCATTGCGCGCAAGGAGCGTGTCGCAATCGGCGCGGCGTTTCGATTGCTCTGGCGCGGCGACACGGTGTTCCCCTGGCGCGCGACGCTTGTGAGTCTTCTTGTGCTGTGCGGATTGAGCGGCATGATGATCGTGCTCGCACAGGGTTATCACGTGCTCGGCACCGACAAGGTGGGGCAGGATGTGCTGTATCAGGCGCTCAAGAGCATCCGCACGGGCGTGGTGATCGGCGGACTGACAACGCTTGTCATGCTGCCGCTCGCCATTCTGCTTGGCATCATGGCGGGTTATTTCAAGGGCTGGGTCGATGACGTGGTGCAGTACATCTACACCACGCTCAACTCCATTCCGGGCGTGTTGCTGATCGCCGCCGCGGTGCTGATGATGCAGGTCTATATCGACAAGCATCCGGAATGGTTTCCGACGACGGCGCAGCGCGCCGATTTGCGTCTGCTGTTTCTGTGCATCATTCTGGGCGTGACGAGCTGGACCGGGCTTGCACGGTTGTTGCGCGGCGAGGCGCTCAAATTGCGTGAACTCGAATACATCCAGGCGGCGAAAGCCTTTGGCGTGCGCGGCGGACGAATCATCACGCGCCATGTGCTGCCGAACGTCATGCATATCGTGCTGATTTCTCTGGTCATGGATTTCAGCGGGCTGGTGCTTGCCGAAGCGGTGCTGTCCTATATCGGCGTGGGCGTCGATCCGTCGATGATCAGCTTCGGCACCATGATCAACGCGGCGCGCCTGGAAATGGCGCGCGAACCGATGGTGTGGTGGACGCTGACGGCCGCCTTCGTGTTCATGTTCGCGTTGGTATTGGCCGCCAACCTGTTTGCCGACGCGGTGCGCGACGCCTTCGATCCGCGCGTTTCTATCCGGCCGCGGCTTGCGGTGTTAGCCAGGACAGGGCGATGAAAGACGAAAATCTTGCGATGGCGACTGTAGGCGAACGGGGCGCAACGGCGAATCCGGCCGTCCCGCATAGCCTGTTGCTGAGCGTCCGAGATCTGCGCACCGCGCTTTATACCGACACCGGCGTGGTGCGTGCGATCGACGGCATCGATCTCGATCTGCGGCGCGGCGAGACCTTTGCACTGGTCGGCGAATCGGGCTGCGGTAAAAGCATGACCGCGCTGAGCATCACACGGTTGTTGCCGGAAAACGGGCGCATCGAAGGCGGCAGTGTAGAACTCGATGGCGTCGATCTGCTGGGCTTGAGCGAAGCGCGCATGCGCGATGTACGCGGGCGTCGCATCGCGATGATCTTTCAGGAGCCGGCGACCAGTCTGAATCCGGTGCTCACGGTCGGCCGTCAGATTGTCGAGGTAATCGAGCGGCACACCGAGTTGCGCGGTGCCGCGGTGCGCAAACGCGTGCTGGAATTGCTTGATGCGGTGGGTATTGCGGACAGCGCGCGTCGCATCGACGAATATCCGTTCCAGCTTTCCGGCGGCATGAAGCAGCGCGTCATGATCGCAATTGCGCTTGCTGCCGATCCCGATCTTCTGATTGCGGACGAACCGACTACGGCGCTCGACGTCACCATCCAGGCACAGGTGCTCGAATTGCTCAAGTCGCTGCAACGCGAGCGCGGTATGGCGATCCTGTTGATCACGCATGATCTGGGCGTGGTATCGGGCGTGGCCGATCGTGTCGCCGTGATGTATGCCGGACAGATCGTCGAGACCGCCACGCGCGAGGATTTCTTTCGCGCACCGCAGCATCCTTATTCGCAAAAACTGTTCGCCTCGTTGCCGACCACGGCCAAGCGCGGCGAAGCGCTGGATGTCATTGCCGGCCAGGTTCCGCCGTTGTCCACCGACTTCGTCGGCTGTCGTTTCGCCGAACGCTGCCCGTATGCGTGGGACCGTTGCCGAATCGAAGCGCCGGGGTGGACGACGATCGAGCATGCGCATGTCGTGCGTTGTCATTTGCGCGAGCAGAGCGCCGCACCTGCGCGGCCGGCGGAACGTGCGGGTGCACCACGCGTGGACCGTGAAGCGACAGATGCGAATTTGCTTGAAGTCGAAAATCTGCAAATGCACTTTCCGATCCGTAAGGGTCTGTTCAAACGCACGGTCGGCCATGTGAAAGCGGTGGATGGCGTGTCGCTCAGCGTAGCGCCCGGCCGCACGCTCGCGCTGGTCGGCGAATCCGGTTGCGGCAAGACCACGGTCGGCAAATCGATTCTGCAACTCATCCGTCCGACCGGCGGCGCGGTGCGCTTCAACGGCGTCGATCTGACGCAATTGAAAGGCGAAGCGCTGCGTCGTCGTCGCAATGAATTTCAGATCGTGTTTCAGGATCCCTACGCCTCGCTCAACCCGCGCATGCGCGTCGGCGATATCCTCGCCGAGGGGTTGAGCGCACTGGGCGCGACGGGGGCGAAGAAAGGGCGCGAGACACGCGTGGAGCAACTGCTCGAACAGGTCGGCTTGCCGGCCGCGGCGCGTTATCGCTATCCACACGAGTTCTCCGGTGGGCAGCGGCAACGCATCGCCATCGCGCGAGCGCTTGCCGTACAACCCAAACTGATAATTTGCGATGAGCCGACCAGCGCGCTCGACGTGTCGGTGCAGGCGCAGATTCTTAATTTGCTGCGCGGACTGCAGCGCGATCACGATCTTGCGTATCTGTTCATCACCCACAACCTCGCAGTAGTCGAGTATCTGGCCGACGAGGTGGCGGTGATGTATCTCGGTCGGATTGTCGAGCGCGGCACGGTGGCGGAGGTGCTGGGCGCGCCGAAGCACCCCTACACGCGCGCCTTGCTGGCCGCCGTGCCGACTATTGAAGGGCCGCGCGAAGTGCTGCGTGCAGCAGGGGATCTGCCGTCGCCCGTGTCGCCGCCGTCAGGGTGCCATTTCCATCCGCGCTGTCCGCATGCGTGGGAAAAGTGCGGCGCGGAATACCCGCCTGACTTCGAACTGTCGGAAACGAGCGGCGTGAAGTGCTGGCTTTACGAATTGCCGGGCGCGCGGGAGTTCGCGCGACAGGCGGCGGAACTCAGGCGAGCGATGGAGGAGGACTGAAGCGGGCGTTGAGCGGCCTTCAGAGGCCGCGTGCGACTTGCGGTTTGCTCTTGGTGACGACTTTGCTCGAAGAGCGCTTGGATTTTGATTTCACCGTCTTGGTTGCGGGTGGCACCAGCGTCACGCGCTGGCCGATACGGATGGTGGTCTTGCCGCCGTTCCAGCGTTGCAGATCTGAGATCGCGAGGTTGTAGCGCCGCGCGATTTCGGTCAGGGTGTCGCCCGGCTTTACGACGTGGTAGCGACTCGCTTCCTGCAGCGGCGCGATCTTCGGCAACCCCGGCGGCAACACGGCCGTAGCGACGCGTTCCTTGCGCGGGACCAACAGACGCTGTCCGACGCGCAAGCGCGCATGTGATTTGAGGTTATTGAATTCCCGTATTTGCGCCACGCTGATGCCGTGCGCTTTGGCGATCTTGCTCAACGTGTCGCCGTGCTTGTAGACGTAGGATTCCCACGAGGACAGCGGCTTCTTGTGCGTTTCAAGATTGCGGATGAAGACATCGGCGCGATCGGTAGGCAGCACGAGTTGCGGCGAAACGGCGCTCGAGACGACCGGGCGATTGTGCCCCGGATTCAACGCGATCAATTCCGAGACCGGCATTTCGGCCAGCTTGGCCGCAACGTTGAGATCGATGTCGCGCGTGAGATCGACCGTGACGAAATAGGGCGCGTTGGGAATCGGTGCCAGTTCGATATTGAATGCGTCGGGGTGCGCGATGATATTTTCCAGCGCCTGCAGCTTCGGCACGTAGTCGCGCGTCTCCTTCGACATTTTCAGATGTTCGTAATCGGTCGGCTTGCCGTTCTCGCGATTGCGTGCCATGGCGCGCAGCACACCGTTCTCGCCCATGTTGTAAGAGGCAAGTGCGAGGTGCCAGTCGCCGTGCAGTTCATAGAGAAACTGGAGATAGTCGAGCGCGGCGTTGGTGGAGGCGACGATATCGCGCCGACCGTCGTACCACCAGTTCTGTTCCAGGTTGTAGTTCTTGCCGGTGGAGGGGATGAACTGCCACAGGCCGGAGGCTCGCGCTGATGAATTCGCCATCGGGTTGAATGCGCTTTCTACCATGGGCAGCAGCGCCAGTTCGGTCGGCATGCCGCGCTTTTCCAACTCTTCGACGATGTGAAACAGATAACGTCGACTGCGTTCGACCATGATGCCCATCTGCTCGGGACGCTCGGCATACCAGGCCTGACGTTGTACGACCAACGGGCCGTCCAGGTCGGGCATGGCGAAACCGCGGCGCATGCGTTCCCACAAATCTTCCGGCGCATTGTCAGCTGCATCGACACTGCGACGCGCACCCAGATCGCGCACTTCGCGCACATCGATGTCGTCGGCGCTGTCGGATTGTTCGCCCAGCGTCGGCTGCTGCGCCTGCGCGCGCTCGAAGGGCAACTGGATGTTGAAGTATTCGGGTGGGAGATTGTGCAGAATCGGATCGACCGCGCGCGCAGGGCCGCAGGCCAGCCCCAGGGCGGCCATCAGCACGAAAAATTGCAGCAATGTTCGGCGCACGATGCCTCCCCGACGAGCGGCCGATCATAAGGCGGTCGCTCAGCGAGCGTCAAATTGAAATCAGGGCGTTAGTAACGAGTTTGCCAAGTTTTCGGCATGCAAGTCATGGGCCTCGCGAATATTCCGCGCATGCCTTGTGTGGATGCGACCTAAAACTCGTTTTTCCATTGCCGAATGGCGGCAAATACCTCGATCGGCGATTTCGGCGTGCGGCCTAGAAAGCGCGCGGCGGATGCAGCGACCGCAGGCACCTCGACACGGAGGAATGGGTTGGTCGCCGCTTCCAGGCCGATGGTGGACGGCAGCGTCGGCTTGTCGGCCTTGCGAATGGCCCGCTCGCGTATTTCGCGCTCGGCGAGTTCGGTGTTGTCCGGCTCCACTGCACGCGCGAAAGCAATGTTCGACAGCGTGTACTCGTGCGCGCAGTAGACCAGCGTGTCGTCCGGCAGCGCGGTCAGTTTGGCGAGCGAACGATGCATCTGTTCGGGCGTACCTTCGAACAATCGTCCGCAGCCGGAGGCGAACAGCGTGTCGCCACAGAACAACATGCCTGCGCCATAATACGCAATGTGTGTGCGGGTATGTCCGGGGATCTCGATAACCTCGAATTGCAGATCGAATTCGGGAATTTTTACGATTTCGCCTTCGCTCACGCGCTGTGTCAGTTCCGCTATGCGTTCGTCGTGTGGTCCGTAGATCGGCACGTTGTGCGAGCGCTTCAATGCCGCAACGCCGCCGATATGATCGTTGTGATGATGCGTGAGAAGGATCGCGATCAGTTCAAGGCCTTCGCGCTGCAGATAATCGCGCACCGGCTGCGCATCGCCCGGGTCAACGATCACGACGCGACGCGCATCGCGTAGTGCCCAGATATAGTTGTCATGGAATGCGGGTAAAGGAACAACTGTCAGTGTGGACATGATCGGTGGCTATCCGGAAATACGAAGAACGCGGTCGCATGCCGCAGCATGCGTCCCTTTGAATGGTTTCTGCGCGTCGCCGATGCGGCGCGCCAACGTGAGCGTGTGATTGTGTTGGACTCGGCGCAAATGTCAACGCTTGTGGACTGGTTCGGGACGCCCAAGGGTGCCTACGTGCTGGAATGGGAGTTCGCTCAATTCGACAGCGCGGTCGAAGACGTGTTCGGCTTCATTGCCGTCCAGGTCGGTTCGCCGCAACTCGATTTTTTGCGCGCCAATCGGGTCCCGGTTCGCACGCGCATCGGTCGTGACGCAGGATGTCATGTGCGCGGCGAGCCGTTCGCATTGCCGCTGGCGTCGCAGAGCGTCGATCTCATCGTGCTGCCGCATGTGCTCGAATTCAGCGATACGCCCCATCAGATTCTGCGTGAAGCCGAACGCGTGCTGCGCCCCGAAGGACATATCGTGATTTCAGGTTTTAATCCGCTCAGCCTGTGGGGCGTGAAGCGCATGATTGCGCATCGACGCGGCGAATATCCGTGGCGCGGCGATTTTATCGGTCTGCTGCGTCTGCGCGACTGGCTGAAGCTGCTCGGCTTCGAGCTCAACGGCGGTCGTTTCGGCTGCTACGCGCCGCCGTTCAGCAGCACCAAATGGTTGCAGCGCAGCGCTTTCATGGAATCGGCCGGCGATCGTTGGTGGCCCATTGCCGGCGGCGTGTATGTGGTGCGTGCAGTCAAACGCGTGCACGGCATGCGGGTCGTGATGCCGGCCTGGAAAAACGGCAAGGCGCGCGCCAAGGCGCTCTCTCCGATCGCGCAGCGTCATCATGGCCCGCATCACGGCACGCAACGGAACGGCCATGACAAGTAATGCGGACAACGTCGTGCGCCTTTACACCGATGGCGCGTGCAAGGGCAATCCGGGGGTTGGCGGATGGGGCGCGCTGTTGCGCTGCGGCGGGCGGGAGAAGGAGTTGTACGGCGGCGAAGGGGACACCACCAACAACCGCATGGAGTTGATGGCGGTGATCCAGGGCCTGAACGCGCTGACGCGACCTTGCGTGGTCGAGGTCTGGCTCGATTCCGAGTACGTCAAAAACGGCATTACGCAGTGGATGACGAACTGGAAGCGACGCGGCTGGAAAACCGCCGATCGAAAGCCGGTCAAGAACGCCGAATTGTGGCGCGAGCTCGATGCGGCCGCGCAGCGCCATACCGTTACCTGGCACTGGGTGCGTGGTCATACCGGGCATGAGGGCAACGAACGCGCGGATGCGCTGGCCAATCGCGGCGTGGAGCAGGTGCGCTCCGGAATCAGCCGAGAGCCGAGGGCCGAGCGCCAAGAGTAAAAGTCACTGGAGTCCCGGCGCGACCCGGACTCAGCATTCACGCGTCAATCTTTATTGACTTCGGTTTTCGCTGTAGGCGGGTATTCCGTATCGCTCCAGCCGCCGCCGAGTGCTTCCATCAAATCCACGGTGTACGACAGATAAGCCTCGCGGTTGCGCACGAGTGCGAGTTCGGCTTCGTTCAGCGTGCGCTGCGCATCGAGCACTTCCAGAAAACTCGAATAGCCCGATTGATAACGCAGACGCGCAAGGCGTAAGGAGTTGCGCGCCGCGTCGACTTGCGCGCGCAGATCCTGTTCGGTATCCGCGGTCCACGCCACGTTGCTGAGGCCGTCGGCTACTTCGCGGAATGCGGCTTCCGCCGCGCCTTCATAACTGGCCGCCGCCTGACGCTGACGCGCAATCGCCTGATCGGTACGCGCCGCATAACGGCCGGCGTCGAATATCGGTCCGACCACACCGAGCCCGATCGACCAGATGCGTCCGCCGGCATCGAAGAGGTTGCCCAGTTCCGCGCTTTGCTGGCCGAACGAACCGGTCAGGCTCAAGGTCGGAAATTGCGCTGCGCGAGCGAAGCCGATTTCCGCATTGGCGGCGGCAAGCTGCGCTTCGGCCTGACGCACGTCGGGTCGACGTTCCAGCAGTGCCGAGGGCAGGCCTGCCGGAGGAATGGGCGGCAACGGCAAAGTCCGCACATCGCCCGGTTCGAGTTGCAGATTGAGTGCGCCGCTCAATTGACCGAGTTGATGCACGGTGACATCGCGCTGGCGTTGTATCTCCTTCAACTGCGCCGCCGCTGCGGCGCGCGCGCTTTCGGCCTGATTCACGTCGAGGTCGGAGATGAGGCCGGCCTGTGCGCGCTTGCGTGCAATGTCGAGCGACTCTTCCGATACGCGCAGATTTTCGGCGGCCACGTCGGTCTGCGCCTGCAGCGAGCGCGCGGCGAAATAAGTTTGCGCAATGCTCGAAGCGAGGGTCAGTCCGACCACATCGCGGCCGTATTGCGTGCCGAGATATTGCGCGCGCGCCGCTTCATGTGCACGGCGCAGACGGCCCCAGAAATCGAGTTCGAAGGAGGTGGTTGCGGTGAGTTGAAACGTGTTGCGAACAACGGTCGTACCTGGTGCAACCCCGGTAGCCGCGGCAGCCTGGCCTCGACCGCGTGAGGCGTCTGCGTTGCCTTCGATCAGCGGAAAGAAAGTCGCGCGTGCTTCGCGCAGCACCGCTTCCGCTTCATCGATGCGAGCGATGGCCACCTTCATGTCGGTGTTCTGTGCGAG
The DNA here is from genome assembly GCA_036566325.1 of Burkholderiales bacterium. GTDB lineage: Bacteria > Pseudomonadota > Gammaproteobacteria > Burkholderiales > SG8-39 > ZC4RG42. The sequence continues at coordinate 15,211 of DATCWO010000296.1, forward strand.
GCCCTGTTCGACCAGACGATTCAACGTTGGATCGTCGTACAACGCCCACCAGGCCGGTGGAATGGTCGGCGTGGTGCTATCGGCATTGGTGACGGGATAGCTGCTCGGCAGATCGAGCGCCGGTCGTTCGTAATCGGGACCGAGCGCGCAGCCGGCGAGCGCGGTGCTCAGCGCGAGGTAGAGCGCAAGGTGTTTCATGCCGGCTCCTTCACTTCGGCGTCTTCGGCGGGCGTTGCGTCCACTGGCTTCAGGCGACGCGTGAACCAGGTGAAGAACAGCGGCACGAAGATCGTCGCGATCGCGGTTGCGGCAAGCATCCCGCCGACGACCCCGGTTCCCATGGAGCGGCGCGCTGCGGAGCCCGCACCGCTTGCAATCGCCAGCGGCAGCACGCCCAGCACGAAAGCGAGCGAAGTCATCACGATGGGGCGGAAGCGCAGCCGCGCAGCCTGTAGTGCGGCTGCCATCGGCTGCTCGCCGGCGAGCACGCCCTGATGGGCGAATTCGACAATCAGAATCGCGTTCTTCGCGGCAAGTCCGATGAGCACGACCAGCCCAATCTGGAAGTAGATATCGTTTTCCATGCCGCGCAGCCATACCAGACCGAGCGCGCCGACGATGGCGAAGGGCACCGCCAGCACGACCGCGGTGGGCAGGCGCCAGCGTTCATACAGTGCGGCCAGAATGAGAAAGACCATCACGATGGCGAGTCCGAAAGCGAACAGCGAGGCGTTGCCGGTGCCCTTTTCCTGATAGGCCTGACCGGTCCACGCAATGGTGTAGCCCGGCGGCAGTACTTGCGCGGCGACTTCTTCGACGGCAGCAATGGCCTGTCCCGAACTGACGCCGGGCTTGCCGCCGCCCATTACTTTCGCGCCGACGAAACCGTTGAAGCGCTCGACCTGTTCGGGTCCGACAATGCTGCGCATGCTGAGGAAAGCCTTGACCGGAATCATTTCGCCGGTGGTGTTCGAACGCACATGCACGCGCCCCAGGTCGTCCGGCTGTGCGCGATAAGGCACGTCGGCCTGCAACTGCACGCGATAGGTGCGTCCCGAGCGGTTGAAGTCGTTGACATACAGCGGACCCATGGTGCTCTGCAGCGCCGCGAATACATCCGACACGGGCACGCCGAGTGCGATGGCCTGCTCGCGATTCACCTCCACATAGAGTTGCGGCACCGTCGGCCGATAGAAGGTGTTGATGCTTTGCAAATCGGGATGCTGCGACAACGCTGCGGTGAAGGTCTGCACTGCCTGCGCGAGTTGCTGCGGGTCCGAACTGCCGCGCGCCTGGACGTAGACTTCGAAGCCACCCGATGTGCCAAGGCCGCGAATGGCCGGCGGGTTGAAGGCGAACACCAGCCCATCCGAAAAACTGAAGCCGATTTTCGACACCTGGCCGACCAACTCGGGGGCGCTTGCTTTCCGATCGTCCCAGTGCTTCAGCGTCAGGAAGCTCGTACCGGCATTCGGTTTGGTTCCGCCGCCGACGAGGTCGAATCCGCGCACCACGAAAATGTGGCCCACCGCTTCGTTGTCCTGCATGTGTTGCTGGAATTCGGCGCCGATCTGCGCGGTGCGCTGCAGCGTCGCGCCGTCGGGCAACTGGAGGGAAGCGAAAATGTAGCCTTGATCTTCGGGCGGCACGAAACTGGTCGGCACGCGCCAAAACAGCAGCGCGCCGAGCGCCAACACGCCGAGAAAGGCGAGGCCCGACAATCCGCGGTGGTGGAGCGACAGGTTGACCGCGCGCAGGAAGCCGCGGGTCGTTCTGTCGAAGCCGTGATTAAACGGTTTGAACAGCCGCGATTCGTGATCGCCGGGTTTCAACAGCAGTGCGCAGAGCGCAGGCGTCAAAGTCAGTGCCACGATGCCGGATATCACCACCGAGATCGCCACTGTAACGGCGAACTGCTTGTACAGAACGCCCGCGATGCCGCCCAGGAATGCGACAGGGATAAATACCGCGCACAACACCAGCACGATGGCCAGGATGGCACCGGACACCTCGTGCATCGCTTCAATGGAGGCTTCCTTGGCGGACATGCCGTGTTCGCGCATCAGACGTTCGACGTTCTCCAGCACCACGATCGCGTCATCCACCACGATACCGATCGACAACACCATGGCGAACAGGGTCAGCGTGTTGATGGAGAAGCCGAGTGCGTACAGCCCGGCGAAGGAACCGAGCAGCGACACCGGCACGGCGATCATCGGAATCAGCGTGGCGCGCCACGTCTGCAGGAACAGGAACACGACGAGCACGACCAGCACCGCCGCTTCGCCGATGGTGTGCGTCACTTCCTTGATGGACGCGGAGACGACCTGCGTGGTGTCGAAAGGAATCAGATACTCCACACCCTGCGGAAAGGCCGCGCTCATTTCCGCGGTACGCGCCTTGACCGCGGCTGCCACATCCAGCGCGTTGGCGCCGGTCTGCAGATACACCGCCATGCCGACACCGTCCTTGCCGTCGATGGTGGTCGATCGATCATAGGATTGCGCGCCGAGTTCAACTCGCGCAACGTCTCTGATGCGCAACGCGCCGCCGGGACCGCTCGCTCGCACGATGATGTCGCCGAATTCTTCCGGCTTGACCAGGCGGCCTTGCGCCGTGACGGTGTAGGTCAACGCCTGACCGGCCGGCGCCGGTTCGGCACCGACCTTGCCGGCGGCGTATTGCTGATTCTGATTGCGTATCGCGTCGGCAATATCGGTCGTCGTGACGCCCATTTGCGCCATGCGCTGCGGATCGAGCCACACGCGCATGGCGTAGCCGGAACCGAACAGCGTGACGTCGCCCACGCCCGGAATGCGCTTCAGTTCGTCGATGATGTTGACCGTCGCGTAATCGGCCAGATAGAGCGGGTCGTAGCGCTTGTCGTCGGACCGCAGTGCGATGACGACCAGAATGTCGTTGGAGCGCTTCTGCACCGTCACGCCGTTGCGGCGTACTTCTTCCGGCAGGCGCGGCGTGGCGAGTTGCACGCGGTTGTTCAACTGGAATGTGGCGCGGTCCACGTCGGTGCCGACTTCGAAGGTCGCGGTAATGTTCACCGTGCCGTCGGACGATGAACTGGAATTGAAGTACAGCAGATCTTCGACGCCGGATAACTGTTCCTCGATCGGCGCGGCGACCGTCTTGGCAAGCGTTTCCGCGCTTGCACCGGGGAAGCTCGCGCTGATTGAAACGATCGGCGGTGCGATCTCGGGGTATTGCGCGATCGGCAGCATGAATGCGGCGACCGTACCGGCCAGCGCAATGATGATGGAGACTACGCTGGCGAAAATCGGCCGCTCAATGAAAAAGCGCGAGAAATTGCCCATGGCGGTTACTCAGCTTGCCGGCTGTGCGGGAGCGGGTTCGGTCGCTGCGGGCACTGCGGGCGTGGGAGAGGGTTGAGCTTGCGCGGGCGCCGTTTCGGGTACCTGCGCTTTGACGGTCGTGCCCGGCCGCATTTTCATCAGGTTGTCCACCACGATCACTTCGCCGGGTTGCAATCCGCCGGTCACGACCCAGTCATTGTCGAGCCAGTTAGCGGTCTGCACCGGGCGCGTGGCCACTTTGCCGTCGGCGCCGACCACCCAGACCAGGTTAGCCTGCTCCGTTTGCATCACTGCCTGTTGCGGCACCAGATACGCCTCCTGTTCACCGGCCAATACCTGTACGCGCGCGAACTGGCCCGGCAACCAACCAAGATCGGTATTGGGAAATTCGGCGCGCAACTGCACCGTGCCCATTTGCCGATCGACGGTCAGGCCGGCGAAGTTCAACTTGCCGTTGTCGGCCGCGACGCTGCGGTCCTGTCGCAGCAATCGCACAACGGCCTGCTTTTCCTTGCCGCGCAGGCGGTCGTAGTCCGATTCAGTCAGCGAAAAGCGGATCCACACCGGATTCATCTGAATGAGTGTAGTCAGCAGGCTCGAGTCCGTGCCTGCCGTGACGAGGCTGCCTTCGGATCTGATCGCGCGTCCGGTAATGCCGCTAATGGGTGCATTCACCACGGTGTAGGAGAGGTTGAGTTTCGCTTCATTGACGCTCGCTTCGGCGCCGGCGATGGCGGCGGTCGATTGCTTCAGTGCGGAGACGGCGTCGTCGTATTCCTTCTGCCCGATGGCGCGTTGCTCGGCGAGATCCTTGAGTCGGGCCGCTTCGCGCTTCGCCTGTTCCTGACGTGCCTGCGCTTCGCCAAGCGCGGCGCGGGCCTGCGCAAGAGCGATTTCGTAGGGCGCACGATCGATGCGAAAAAGCACTGCGCCGGCCTTCACCGGTGCGCCTTCGTCGTACACGCGCTTTTCCAGAATGCCGGAGACGCGCGCCCGGATTTCCACTTCGCGCGAGCCTTCGGCCTGCCCGACCGCCTCGAAGGCGATGGGCACCTGCTGCGGCTCCATGCGTTTGGCGGTCACCGGAATCGCCGGCGGTCCGGCTTGCGCGGACTGCGCCGCCTTGTCATCGCCGCACCCGCTCAATATAAATAGTGTGACGGCAAGGGCAGCCACGATGTGGCGCGTTGAATCAGTTTTATTTCGAGGCATGGTCCGCGGACGAGAGAGGATGAGCGCGCGCATCGACGCGAGGGGAGGCAGTATATACAATCACCCATGTATGTAATAGGTTGGAGTCGGAGCCGCGCGCCGGCCGGACGCATATGCGACGCACCAAAGAAGAAGCAGCCCGTACTCGACGCGCCATCATGGCTGCTGCGCTGAAAACATTTAGTAAGCACGGTATAGCGCGGACCACCCTCGAAAGCATTGCGCGCGCCGCCGGTGTCACGCGCGGTGCGGTCTATTGGCATTTCGCCAACAAGCGCGCACTGGTTCAGGCGATACGAGACGACGTATCGCTGCCGCTCATCGATCAAATCGACTTCACCCTGTTGAAACAAAAGGACGTGCCGCCGCTCGAACGAATCGAGCGCTTCCTGGTCGGGCTGATCGAGGCGGTGGAACAGGATTCACGTACACGCGTCACGTTCGAGGTCATGTCGTTCAAATGCGAGTACGTTGACGATCTGGCGCGCGAATTGCGCGAGTACAGCCGCAAGAACGATCGACTGCGCGAAACGCTGGTCAAGGTGTACACGGAGGCGAGGATCGGCATGCGCAAGGGGGTCGAGCCCGAGCTTGCCGCCCTGGAAACCGTCACTTTTCTCGCAGGGTTGTTACGACTCTGGCTGATGGATCGGCATGCAACCGGCGTGCGCGGACATGCCCGCGCACTGATCGCGACCCACGTTGCGAGCCGGCGTGCCGCATAATTCCCGACTGCGTTCACGGAACTCAATAGTGTCTCGCACGCCGTAGAAAGCGCATGTTATACATGCGGACGGGGAGGACGGCCGGCGGCCGAAACGTCGGCTGCACGTGCACTACGCGCCCTTTGCGGGCGTTGTAGGGGAGCGTCGGGAAGGATGGCTGCTTGAAAAAAATTCACTACATCGTGGTGCCGGTTGTGGCGCTGGTCGCGCTGGGCGGCTATGCCTATTACGCACAGCGTACGCCGCTCGCGCCGACGGTCGGCAGTGCGCCATCGACTGGCCCCGAGGCGGGCAAGTCGGCAAACGGCAACGACAAGGGCGGCACCGACCCCGTCGCCGTCGAGGCCAGCCGGGTCGAGGCCACGGACGTGCAGGAAGACGTCGTTGCGGTCGGCACGGTGCGCTCGAACGAATCCGTGGTGGTGCGGCCGGAGGTGTCGGGCCGTATCACGGAACTGAATTTTTCCGAAGGCGGACGAGTCAAGCAGGGGCAGTTGCTGGTGCAGCTCGACCCCTCCATTGCCGCCGCCGAGGCGCAGCAGGCCAAAGCCAATCTCAAGCTCGCCCAGGCGAACTTCGACCGCACGGTGGAACTGCGCAAGGACAACTTCGTTAGTGAAGCGGCGCAGGATCAGGCGCTTAACAATCTACGCGTGGTCGAAGCAACCGTCGCGCTGGCCGAAGCGCGGCTCGCCAAGATGGCGATCCGCGCACCTTTTTCGGGCGTCATCGGCATTCGACAGGTCAGTGTCGGCGACTACGTCAAGGAAGGCCAGGATCTTGTGACGCTGGAAGATACCTCGTCGCTCAAGGTCGATTTTCGTCTGCCCGAAATGCTGACCGGCGTGCTGGAGCACGGCCAGCGGGTGGAGGTGCGTAGCGATGCGTTCGCCGGCAAGCGTTATGTCGCGACGCTCGATGCTATCGATCCGGTGGTCGATCAGAACGGCCGTGCGCTGGTGTTGCGGGCCCGCCTGGAGAATGTCAGTGGCCAGTTGCGTCCCGGCATGTTCGTCCAGACGCGCGTCATTCTGTCGCAGCGTCAGGGCGCGCTGATGGTGCCCGAAGAAGCGCTCATCGCAGTGGGCGGTGAGCAGCGCGTTTATCGAGTGCAGGGCGACAACAAGGTGGAACAGCGCACCGTTGCCACCGGACTGCGCCGTGACGG
>DATCWO010000068.1:0-7341 GCA_036566325.1 Burkholderiales bacterium
GGCCGGCGCGCGCATGAAAGCGGTGTACACGATCGGCACGAAGTACGCCGCATTGAGCAACGTGCTGATCACAATCACCGTGACTGCGGTCCAGTGTTCGACCTGCATGGCGCCGGCCAGCATGAACCATTTGCTGATGAAGCCGGCGGTGGGCGGCAGGCCGATCATCGACAACACGCCGATGGCGAATGCAATCATGGTCCACGGCATGCGTCGGCCGATACCGGCGAGCTGGCTGACTTCGGTTTTGTGCGAGGCGGTATAAATCGCGCCGGCGGCAAAAAACAGCGTGATCTTGCCGAAGGCATGCGCGGCGATATGCAGCGTCGCGCCGATCACTGAAATCGGCGCCAGCAGCGAAGCGGCGAGCACCACATACGACAACTGGCTCACGGTCGAATACGCCAGCCGCCGCTTGAGGTTGTCGGCGCGCAGCGCGACCACACTTGCCGCGATGATGGTGAAGCCCGCGACGTACGGCAGCCAATCTGCATTCGACGTCATGGCGAGCAGGTCGATGCCGAACACGTACACGATGATTTTCACCACGCAGAACACGCCCGCCTTGACCACCGCGACCGCATGCAGCAGAGCCGAAACCGGAGTCGGCGCGACCATCGCGGCGGGCAGCCATCTGTGCACCGGCATGATCGCCGCTTTGCCGACGCCGAACATGAACAGCGCAAGCAGCAGGCCGCGAGAGAGATCGCCGAGGTGGTTGCCGATGATGCCGCCCGGCTTGAAGTCGAGCGTATGCACGGTGAAATACGTGATCAGTATCGCAACCAACAGGAAAACGATCGAGGTGCTCACCAGCACGCCCAGATAGACGCGGCCGCCCCGCTTCGCCTGTTCGTCGCCGTGATGGGTCACCAGCGGATAAGTCGAGAACGTGAGGATTTCGTAGAACAGGAACAGCGTCAGCAGATTGCCGGCGAAAGCGATGCCGATGGCGCCGAACAGGGCCAGCGCGAACAGGGCATAGAAGCGCGTCTGCTGCGCCTCGTCGTTGCCGCGCATGTAGCCGATCGAATAGATCGAGTTGACGATCCACAGCGACGAGGCAATCAGCGCGAAGATCATGCCGAGCGGTTCAAGTTCGAACGCGAGTGCGACGCCGGGGAAAATTTCGAACAGCGACAACGCCGGACGCTCGCCCGCGAGCACCGCGGGCAGCAAAGATGCGACGGACAGGAACAGCAGCCCCGCGGTGGCGAGCGTGACCGTCTCGCGCACGTTGGGCAGACGGTGCGCGAGCGCAATGCCAACCGCACCGAACAGCGGGATCGCGAGCGCGAGCAGGAGCGGCGACATGTTCATCATGGCCGCCCCAGCATCAGGCGCGCCGCGGCATCCGCCGCGCCGACGTTGAATGAAGTATCGAAGCCGAACCAGATGCACCCGGCGACCAGCAGCCAGGCGGGCACCAGCATTGATAATGGCGCTTCGCCTTCACGCGGCGTCGCGTCGGTCGGTTCGCGTAAATAGGCGGCTTCGACGAAGCGCCAGACATAGACCAGCGCGATCAGCGACGACCCGACGATAAGGATCACCAGCCAGATCGAGCCTTTCTCGATCGCGGCGAGGACGAGATACCACTTGCTGACGAAACCTGCGGTACCTGGCACGCCGATCAGACTCAGGCCTGCCAGCACCACCCCCATACAGGTGAGCGGCATGCGGCGCGACAACCCCGCGACGGCGCGGATATCCACGCTTCCCGCACGCAGCGCCACCATGCCAAGGAGGAGGAACAGCGCACCTTTGGTCATGCCGTGGTTGAAGATGTGCACCACCGCGGCGGTCAACCCATCGATGCTCGCGAAACTGATACCGAGAATGATGTAACCGATCTGCGCCACGCTGGAAAACGCGAACATGCGCTTGAGGTTCTGCTGATAGCAGGCGATCAACGAGGCGGAGACGATCGCCACGGCGGCAAGCATGGTGAGAATTCCCCCTATGCCCGGGCCCTCGGATTCCACCACGTCGCCGAATACGAAAAAGAAGAAACGCAACAGCACGTACACCGAGACCTTGGTCGCGGTGGCGGCGATGAATGCCGCCACCGCGGACGGCGCATAGGCGTAAGCATTGGGCAGCCAGAAATGCAGCGGAAAAAGCGCGAGCTTGAGCGACACGCCGACGGTGATGAAGGCGAGCGCCGCATACACGGGGCGCGTGGCCGCGAGGTCCGGCACGCGATGCGCGAGATCGGCGATGTTGAGCGTGCCGGTCATCAGATAAAGCATGCCGACGCCGATGATGTAGAAGGTCGCGCCGAGCGTCCCCATGACCAAGTACTGATACGAAGCGAGCAGCGCGCGCCGCTGACGCCCGAGCGCGATCAGCACATACATCGACAGCGATGAGATTTCGAGGAACACGAAGAGGTTGAACGCATCGCCGGTGATGGCGATGCCGAGCAGCCCGGTAAGACACAGGAGGAACAGTGCGTAGTACAGATACAGCTGCTCTCCCGCCACTTCGGCTGCAACGCTGCGCAGGCTGTAAGGCGCGACAACGGCCGCAATGCCGGAGACGAAGACGAGCATGAAGGCGCTCAGCGCATCGACGCGATACTCGATGCCCCATGGCGCGGGCCAGCTCCCCATGGCGTAACTGATGACGCCGTGCTGTTCAACCTGGATGTAGAGGGTGACCGAGATGGCGAAGCTTAGCCAGCTCACGACCACCGCGATGAACCACGCGATGCCGGCGCGACGCAGCAGCACAATGATCGGCGCAGCGATGAGCGGCAGGACAACCTGCAGGGCGGGAAGTTGTTCCATGTTCACGCCCGTTCGGAGTGCTGTTCGTCAATGTCGAGGATTTCGTCCTCTTCGATACTGCCGTACGCTTCCCGAATACGCACCACCAGCGCGAGCCCCAATGCCAACGTGGCGACGCCCACCACGATGGCGGTGAGAATCAGTACATGCGGCAGCGGATTGGAATACAGGCGATAGCTCGCGGCATAGATCGGTGCCGTGCCGCCGATCAACTTGCCGGGCGCGATGTAAAGGAGATAGACGGAAGTCTGAAAGATCGACAGACCGATCAGCTTCTTGATCAGATTACCGCGCGCAATGACCACATACAGCCCGCCCACCATGAGCAGAATGGTCACCCAGTAACTGTAATGGCCGGCGATGAGCTCGAGGTTCATTGGTCCGCGGCATCGCGACCGCGCGACGCAAACATGTAGAAGATTTTCAGCATCACGGCCGCCACGGTAATCAATACGCCGAGTTCGACCCAGAAAATGCCGCGATGCTGGCCATGTACCGGATCGTGATCCAGCACGAAGTAATCGAGGAAATTGCCGCCTAGAAAAATGCCTGCCACGCCGGTGCCCGCATAGAGGAGCACGCCGAGCGCGATCAACGTTTCCACGGCACGGTCGGGGACGAGCCGTCGCGCTGCCGGCAAACCGAATATCAGCGCGTAGAAAATAATGCCGCCGGCCGCAATCACACCGGCCTGGAACCCGCCGCCGGGACCGAAATCGCCATGAAACTGCACGTACAGCGCGAACAGCAGCATGAACGGGATGAGCAGCTTGGCGAAAATGCGCAGGATGAGATAGCGTTCCATTTCACTCTCTCTTCTTGCGCCGCACGCGCCGCAGCAACGCAATGACGCCGATGCCCGCGGTGAACACGACCGTGGTTTCGCCCAGTGTGTCGTAGCCGCGATAGCTCGCGAGTACCGCAGTGACGATGTTCGGGACGCCGGTTTCATCGACCGCGTCGTTGATATAACGCGGCGCCACATAACTGTGAATGGGCGCATCGGGATCGGAGAAGGCCGGCAGATCGATGGTGCCGTACACCAGCACACCAACCACGACGATGGACAGAATGAGCGGCGGCAACGGCCGAGCGACCTGCTTGGCCTCTTCGCTGCCGACAAGATAAAGCGCGCTCAATAGCAGGACCATGGAGATGCCCGCGCCGACCGCAGCTTCGGTCATCGCCACATCGACGGCATCCAGTCCCACCAGCACGGTCGCCATGAGGAAGCTGTAAACGCCGGCGAGCACGACGACCGCAAACAGGTTACGTTGCACGATAAGGCCGAACACGACCACGACCATGAGCGTGAGCAGCGTGTTGATGATCAGCGTTTCGATGGCGATGCTCCTTCCAGCGCGGCAAGACCGGCTTCATCCAAACCTTGCGGCTTGAGCTTGCGCGCAAGCGCCGCTTTGGCGAGCGCGTGCGTCGAAGTCGGGCTGGCAAAGAAGATCAACACGCCAATGATCAGCAGCTTGGCTGCCACGAGCGTAAACCCCGCCTGCAAGACGAGCCCCAGCAGGATCAACCCCGCACCCAGTGTTTCAATCACGCTGGTGGCATGCATGCGCGTATACAGATCGGGCATGCGCAACAGGCCGACCGCACCGATCACGCAGAAAATGCCACCGCCGGCAAGACAGAACCAGCTGAGCAGATCGATCGGATTCATCGCGGCACGTCCTCGCCGGGGTCGCCGAGGTCACCGTACTGAAAAAACTTCAGTACGGCGATGGTGCCGATGACGTTCAGCAGCGCATACACGATGGCGAGGTCGAGGAATTCCGGACGGCCATTGAGAAAGCCGACGACCGAGAGCGCCAACACCGCAAGCGTGCCGACCGTATTGCCGGCAAGCAGTCGATCGAACACGGTGGGGCCAAGCAACGTGCGCACCAGCACAAGCGCCAGCGCAACGAGAATGCCGAGGATCGCGGCGGCAAACATCAGCGGCCCGATTCGAGACGCCGCACTCGGCGATCCATATCGCTGTCGATACAGCCCTCCGCGCCTTCGCAGGTCAGGCCATGCACGACGAATACGTCGTGGCTCGCTTCGAGCGTGATCGTACCGGGCGTGAGGGTGATGGAGTTCGCATGCGTGGCGAGGCCCGTTGCGGTGCTTTGCGAGGGCTTGAATCGCACAACGGTCGGGCTGATGGGCAAACGCGGATCGAGAATGATGCGGGTCACGCGCAGTGCGGAAACGACGATTTCCTTTACCAGCCAGGGCCAGTAAGTCAGCGCCCCTACCCCCAATTGCACGGGATGGCCCTCACGGTCGGCGAGTTCCATGCGGCGCGCAAGCAGGGCGACAGAGAAGGCGCTTGCGATTCCGGCTCCGACAAGAAACGGGGTGTAGATGCCTGAGAGCACCAGCCAGAAAAGCAGCAAAGTGACAGTCAAGCTGAGCACAAGCAACATCAATCACCTCCCCGCGAAGGATGCCGTTCTTGTTGGTAAGGTCCGATCAGATGGCGAATACGCCGAGCCGTACGAGCGAGGACATTGTCCAATCGCCCCGGGCTTCCGATCTCACCGGCCGAAAACCTTTATTTAATTAGCGCTCTGTGAGTCGGGGCGATTGTATCGACTGATTCCGCCCCCGACAACCAATACCGGTCAGCCAAAGGCCGACTAATCCCGCTTTGGCTGCGGATGATTGCGATCCGCATTCGTTATTGCAGCACCGCGTCGTTCAGCATGGCTTCGATGGGCCGCGGTTTGGCGAGCAGATAGCCCTGCGCATAATCGACACCCAGCGCCGTGACATGGGCCAGTTCCTCCTCGCTCTCCACGCATTCGGCCACGGTTTTCATCGACAGCAGGCGGGCAATGTTCTGGATGGCATAGACCATCGAACCGTTGACACGATCCTTACCGATGTTACTGACGAAACTGCCGTCGATTTTCAGAATGTCGACGGGTAAGTCGCGCAATTGCGCCAGCGAAGTCATGCCGACGCCGAAATCATCGAGCGCAAAGCGCAGCCCCCTGGCACGCAATCGATTCATCAGCTTGCGCACCATATCCAGGTTTTCCACCGCGGCATTTTCGGTGACTTCGATACAAACGCAATTCAGCGGCACGCCGTAAGTCTGCAAATGCTCAATGATGAACTCGCCGATGCTTTCATCGCGCAAGGTGAGCGGCGACAGGTTGATCGCCATGGTGTCGAGCAGGTGCCAGCTATCCGGACCGAAGCGCTGTGCGCAGGCCGCCGCCGCGTGCGCAACGACCCAGCGATCGAGTTGATCCATCAGGCCATAACGCTCTGCAGCCGGCAGAAAAGCGCCAGGCGGAATGAGGTTGTTGTTTTCGTCGACCATGCGCACCAGCACTTCGAAGTGATGCTTGCCGGCAGCACGATCGCCGATCGGCAAGATGGGTTGCGCATAGAGCCGCAACCGGTTCTCTTCGATGGCGGTATGAATGCGCGATACCGCGTGCATTTCCGAACGGATCGATTCGATTTGCCGATCGTCACGCGAATGGACACAAATGTGACGGTTGTCGCGCTTCGCCATGTAACACGCCATGTCGACCGCTTTCTGCACATCCTGCGCGCTGCCGTAAGAGCGATCGACCGCCACGATCCCTATGCTCACGCCGACGCGATAAGTCTGCTCTTCCCAGACGAAGCGCATGCCGATCACATCGCGACGCAATTCCTCCGCCAACCGCAGCGCGTTTTCACCCGGGCAGTGATACATGATGATGGCGAACTCGTCGCCGCCCAGCCGCGCCACCATGTCGGCCTTACGCGCGCGGTCGGCAAAAAGCTGTGCGATGCGCCTGAGCAGTTCGTCGCCGGCCGCATGACCGCTTGTGTCGTTGACGATCTTGAACTGATCCAGATCCATCATCAGCACCGCATGCTGTTCACCGTCCTGATGGCTATTGAACAGATGCTCGAGCGCCGCTTCGTAAGCTGCACGATTGGCCAGGCCCGTCATTGCATCGTGACTCGCGCGCCAGTTGAGTTCCTGCACGGTGGCGCGCTCGATCGCGACATCCCGAAATACGACGACCGCGCCATCAGGCTCGCCGGCCGCGTTTTGAATGGGCGCAGCAGAATCGTTGAGGGGAACCATCTGTCCGCTTTTCGCGCGGAGCACGGTGTTGTAGGGCACCGTGATCACGGCGTTTTCGCGCATCGCACGCGCGGCGACATCTTCAGCAGGCCGGCCGGTATCTTCCTGTTCGGCGGCAAAGACTTCGGCAAACGGCCTGCCGCGCGCTTCTTCCTGTCTCCACCCGGTGAGTCGCTCGGCCAACGGATTCATCGACGTCACCGCGCCCGTCCGATCGGTGGTGATGACCGCATCGCCGATGGACCGCAGCGTCACTTCCGCACGTTCCTTTTCCCGTGTCAGCGCCTGCTCCGCGGTGCGGCGGGCCTGCACCATGTCGGCAAACTCGCCCGCGATCTGCCCCAGCTCCGCCGACCAGTTGCGCGTGGACAAACGTGCGTCGAGCGACTCGCCTTCCTTGATGGCGCGCATCCGCGCGCGCAGTTCGTCGAGCGGCCGCAGCAGTCGCGA
>DATCWO010000150.1:0-7455 GCA_036566325.1 Burkholderiales bacterium
GATGCCGGCGATGCGCTGGTCGAAGCCATCAAACCCTACGCCAAGCGCACCATGCGGCCCGAAGTCATGGGCGGGCTGGGCGGTTTCGGCGCGCTGTTCAATCTGTCGAACAAATATCGCGAGCCGGTCCTGGTTTCCAGCACTGACGGCGTCGGCACCAAACTGAAGCTCGCCTTCGCGCTGAACCGGCACGACACCATCGGCATCGACCTGGTCGCGATGAGCGTCAACGACGTGCTGGTGCAGGGCGCCGAGCCCTTGTTCTTTCTCGATTACTTCGGCTGCGGCAAGCTCACCGTGGCAACGGCGGCCGATGTGGTGAAGGGCGTGGCCAGAGGCTGCGAACTCGCCGGCTGCGCACTGATCGGCGGCGAGACCGCTGAGATGCCGGGCATGTACCCCGACGGCGAATACGATCTCGCCGGCTTCTGCGTCGGCGGTGTGGAAAAAAACGACATCATCACCGGTCAGGACATTGGAGTCGGCGATGCGATCATCGGTCTTGCGTCGAGCGGCTGCCATTCCAACGGTTATTCGCTGGTGCGCAAGATTCTCGAACGCGCCAAGCCCGATCTCAACGCGGACTTCCACGGCCGTCCGCTCGGCGATGTGTTGCTCGAGCCGACCCGCATCTACGTCAAGCCGCTGCTCGCGCTGATGAAGGAAGTGAAAATCAGAGGCGTGGCCCACATCACCGGCGGGGGGCTGGTCGAAAACGTGCCGCGCGTGTTGCCGGACAACGTCTACGCCGCGCTGTTCAGCGCCACCTGGCCGCGCCCGCCGCTGTTCGACTGGTTGCAGCAACAGGGCGACGTGGCGGACGCTGAAATGCATCGCGTCTTCAACTGCGGCATCGGCATGGTCGTCATCGTCGCGCAGGAAGATGCCGACCGGACCATGAAGCTGCTGACCGAAGCCGGCGAAACGCCGTATCGCATCGGCAGCATCGAGCCGCGCGAGAATGGCATCGCACCAACGGTGGTCTATTGAGGCGGGCGCTGAGCGCGGTCTGATGAAAGGCGGGCGTTTTCAGGGGCTGCGTTCAGGCAGCCTGCCGCCGTCCCGCGCATTTGGGGCATGACACGCCGAACTTGTAGTCCGGCGATTGTTGATCTTCGATGCGCAGCACTTCCTGGCACGCATAGCACTGCGTTGTGCCGGTTTCCTTGAGTTCGGCGTCGAGCGCCACGCGCTTGTCGAACACGAAGCACTCGCCTTCGTAGTGGGCATTGCCGCATTCCTCGAAGTATTTGAGGATGCCGCCGTCGAGTTGGTAGACGTCTTCGAAGCCCGCATCGAGCATGAAGGGCGCCGCTTTTTCGCAGCGAATGCCGCCGGTGCAGAAGGTGACGATCGTTTTGTCGCGCCACGCTTCGGCGCGCTGTCGCACCTCGGCCGGAAATTGCGAGAACGAGGTGAGCCCGAGTTTTTGCGCACCGCTGAAAGTGCCGACTTCCACCTCGAATTGATTGCGCGTGTCGAGCAGCACCACGTCGCGGCCCTCGTCGAGCCAGCGTTTCAGTTCCTGCGGTGCAACGCGCGGTGCCGGATGGCGCGCCGGGCGTACATCGGGTCGGTTCATGGTGATAATTTCGCGCTTCAGCTTGACGAGCATGCGATTGAACGGCTGCTCGTCGGAGAGGCTGCGCTTGATCGGCATGCCGGCGAAGCGCGCATCGGCCAGCAGAAATGCGAGAAATGCTTCCGTGCGCGCGGGCTCGCCGGCAAGGAACAGGTTGATGCCCTCCGGTGCCAGCAGAATCGTGCCCTTGAGTCCGTGTGCGCATGTCGTTTCGCGCAATTCGGCGCGCAGCGTCGGCAGATCATCGAGATCGACGAATTTATAGGCAGCAATGTTGAGCACGGACATGCGCGGACAGCGGAAACGTTGAGAAGGGCGCGATTTTACCTGTCCTGCGGCGAAGTGCGCGCGACCACGGATGAATCGCGCCGTGCATATGCGTCTCGCGCCGGAAGAGCGCGGCTGCGATGCTAGAATTTGACGCCGCCTCAGATTGACGTGTGCGCCGATGAGCTTTCTTCCTGATACAGGATCTCGCGCACATGAATCGGCGAAGGCGCAGTCTCACTTTATTCTCGCTCGTACAGCTTCGCGCACACACGCGACCCTACCCGGCACCCAATTAAGCTTCCACTAATGTCTGCTCCTTCTTTCGTTCATTTGCGTCTCCACAGCGAGTATTCCGTCGCGGATGGTGTGGTGCGCATCGACGAAGCGGTCGGACAGGCGGCGGCCGACGGCATGGGTGCGCTGGCGCTGACCGACTTTGGCAACGTGTTCGGCATGGTGAAGTTCTACCGCGCGACACGCAAGACGGGCATCAAGCCCATCCTCGGTTGCGATGTGTGGCTCACGAATGACGCCGAGCGCGACAAAGCCCACCGCCTGTTGCTGCTGGTGCGATCCCGCGCCGGCTATCTGCGCCTGTGCGCGCTGCTGTCGCGCGCCTGGCTGACGAATCAGCATCGCGGGCGCGCCGAAGTTCACAAGTCCTGGTTCGCCGACGGTGGCGGGGAAGGGCTCATCGCGCTTTCCGGCGGCCTGCAGGGCGATGTGGGCGTTGCGTTGCTGCAGGACAATTTCGATGCGGCGCAGCGCTTATGCGAGGAGTGGGCGGCTTATTTCCCCGGCTCCTACTACATCGAATTGCAGCGCGCCGGCGTGCCCGGCACCGAGCGCTATGTCGACAACGCGCTGCAACTTGCGGGCGCGTTGAAAATTCCGGTCGTCGCGACACATCCGGTGCAATTCCTGCGCAAGAGCGATTTTCGCGCGCATGAAGCGCGAGTGTGCATTTCGGAAGGCTACGTGCTGGGCGATCAGCGTCGTCCGCGCGCCTTCACCGAAGAGATGTATTTCAGGTCGCAGACGGAAATGGCGCAGTTGTTCGCCGACCTGCCGGAAGCGCTGGCGAATTCGGTGGAGATCGCCAAGCGTTGCAACCTCACGCTGGAGCTCGGCAAGCCCTGTCTGCCGCTTTTTCCCACGCCGCCCGGTGTCGGGCTCGATGAACATCTGATCGCGGAAGCCGAACGCGGTCTCGCCGCGCGCCTCGAACAGTTGTATCCCGATGAAGCGCAGCGCGCCGAGCAACTGCCGCGCTATCGGGAGCGCCTTGCTTTCGAAATCGAGATCATCATTCAGATGGGGTTCCCGGGCTATTTCCTCATCGTCGCCGACTTCATCAACTGGGCAAAGCACCACGGTGTGCCGGTCGGGCCCGGACGCGGCTCGGGCGCAGGATCATTGGTGGCGTATTCGCTGCGTATCACCGACCTCGATCCGCTGGCCTACAACCTGCTCTTCGAGCGCTTCCTCAATCCGGAGCGCGTGTCGATGCCTGACTTCGACATCGATTTCTGCCAGGACGGGCGCGATCGCGTCATCGATTACGTGAAGAACAAATACGGACACGAGTCGGTGTCGCAAATCGCAACCTTCGGCACCATGGCGGCGAAGGCGGTGGTGCGCGACGTGGGCCGCGTGCTCGAGTGGGGTTACAACCGCACCGATGAACTGGCCAAGCTCATCCCGTTTCAGCCCGGCAAGCTCATCACGCTGCAGATGGCGCGTGAAATGGAGCCGCGCCTGAAGGAGCGCGAAGACAACGACGAAGAAACGCGCGAACTGCTCGAACTCGCCGAGCAACTCGAAGGGATGACGCGCAACGTCGGCATGCATGCCGGCGGCGTGTTGATCGCGCCGGGCAAGATCACCGACTTCTGCCCTGTTTACAGCGCCAGTGGCGGCACCGAAAGTGTGGTGTCGCAACTCGACAAGGACGATGTCGAAGCGATCGGCTTGGTGAAGTTCGACTTTCTCGGCCTCACGACGCTCACCATTCTCGACTGGGCAGTGCGCTATGTGAAGCGACTCGACCCGGCCTCGGAACTGGTGCTGGAGAAGCTGCCGCTCGACGACGTCGAGGCGTACAAGATTTTCGCCAGCGCGAACACGACCGCCGTGTTCCAGTTCGAATCGCGCGGCATGCGCGACATGTTGAAGCGCGCCCAGCCCGACCGGCTGGAAGACATCATCGCGCTGGTCGCGCTCTATCGCCCGGGTCCGATGGATCTGATTCCCGACTTCATCGAACGCAAGCACGGACGACAGAAGTTCGAGTATCTCGATCCGCGCCAGGAACCGATCCTCGGCGAGACCTACGGCATCATGGTCTACCAGGAGCAGGTGATGCAGATGGCGCAGGTCATCGGCGGCTACTCGCTCGGTGGCGCCGATCTGCTGCGCCGCGCGATGGGCAAGAAGAAGGCCGAAGAGATGGCGCAGCATCGCCAGATTTTCATCGACGGTGCGGCCAAGAAAAATGTCAGCGAAGCCGTCGCGGGCGAGATTTTCGACTTGATGGAGAAGTTCGCCGGTTACGGCTTCAACAAGTCGCACGCCGCCGCTTACGCGCTGGTCGCGTATCACACCGCCTACATGAAGGCGCATCACCCGGCTGCGTTCATGGCGGCCAACATGTCGGCGGTGATGGACGACACCGACAAGGTGCAGAGCCTTTATCGCGATGCGATCGAAAACGAGTTGGCCGTGCTGCCGCCGGATGTGAACGCCAGCGCTTATCGCTTCGAGCCGGTGGACGAGAAAACGATTCGCTATGGCCTGGGCGGCATCAAGGGCACCGGCGAATCGGCGATCGCCTGCATCGTCGCGGCGCGCGACGAAGGCGGCGCGTTCAAGGACCTGTACGACTTCTGCGAACGCATCGACAAGCGGGTGGTGAACCGCCGGGCCATCGAGGCGCTGGTGCGCGCCGGTGCGTTCGATACCATCAACCGCGATCGCGCCGTGATGCTCGCATCGGTCGGCCGCGCGCTGGAAGCAGCGGAACAGCGCGAGCGCAATGCGCAGCAGGTCAGTCTGTTCGGTGGCGCGGATGGCGCCGACATGGAACGTCCGGAGTTGGTATCGGTGCCGGCATGGGATGAGCGCCGGCGCCTGGCCGAAGAGAAAGTCGCGCTCGGCTACTTCTTTTCCGGCCACCCGTTCAATTCGGTGCGCGAGGAAGTCCGCCGCTTTGCCTCGGTATCGCTTGATCGACTGGAGTCGCTGGCGGAATCCGGCGGCCGTTCGTTCGAGCGGGGTGGGCGCACGCATCAGGTGGCGGGCTTGATCGAATCGGTGCGCTGGCAGAACGGCCGCTCCGGTCGCATGTGCATCGTCACCTTGAGCGACGATAGCGGCGTGCAGGAAATCGTGGCGTACGACGAAGTCGCGGATACCTACCGTGCCGCCCTCAAGGACGACGCGATCGTCATTCTGGAAGTAAAAGTCCGTCGCTTCGAGCGGCAAGCCAGAGGCGACAATCACGAAGGCGCAAGCGAAACCGTCACCCGCATCACCGCCGAGAAAATTCTCAGCCTGAGCGAGGCGCGTCGCAAGTTCGCCCGCGGACTGCAACTCTCGCTCAATGGCGAGGCTTCCCGCGCGGGTGCCGCAGCGGTGAATCGCCTCAAACTCCTGCTGGAGCCATATCGCAGCAACGGGACGTGCCCCATCGCCATTCAATACGACAACGGCGCCGCGCTCGCGCGGTTGCGCCTGGGCGATGACTGGCGCGTCAATCCCGAAGATGCGCTGGTCGAGGCGCTGGCTGAGTGGCTGCAACCCGAGAACGTTCAGTTCCTGTACAACTAAAGCGCCGTTCGAACGCTAAACGCGTTAACGATTGCAGCCTTGCAGCCACCGCCCGCGTTGCATTGACGCCGGGGCCTCCCGTGCAGTCGCTTCAAATTGCGCGAGTTGGTAAAAACGGTGGTGGCACACCTGTTTCAGCGCTGCTTCGGCCAGCGCGTATCGATCGGCTTCGCCGGATCCGCCGTGATGCGCAGGTCGGCGCAGTGGTGATACGAAAAATCTCCCTGTCGATTCAGGGCGTGTTCGGCCATCCATTGGATCACCTGCAACGTGCACTTGTCGCAGTTGATATTCGGAATGTCGATCTCGGCTTCGAATGGCGCTGTCGCGGCTGCGGTATGCGCGAAGAGGCCATCGGCGAGCAATGGCGGGCGCGGGGGATTCTGGATGGCTGCCGAGACCGACCAGGGCCCGCGTGGTGTTTCCCGGGTCGTTGTTTCCGGGTCAGGCGGCAACTCGCTGTGGCCGTTCACCGCGAGCGCCACGCGGTAGTGACCGGGGTGATAAATCATCTCGCGGACCTTCAAGTGCAACTTCTGACCGCCGGTCAATTTGGTGATGATGTTGCTGGGGGTGCCGTCATCGGTGGAGGTGATGCCGCATGGCGCCGGTTTCTGCGGGTCGCCGATCTGACTCTGTGCCATCCACGACTCGGGCGCATCGAGCACGAAATGCGCAGCTGCCTGCTGCGGAAGAATGGCAATGCCGATCAGCGTCGATCCGACCGACAGCAAATTTCGAATTCGCATCTGCGCTCCTCATGAGCCGTGAGGGCCGGCTCGTTCATGCCGGCAATGTACGCCGATGGGCGACGCTACGCCGTCGGCCGTCTGATGAAGCCGACGCAGTGTTCGGCGCATTCGCTGACCGCGACGTCGGCGACACGCGCGGCCGGCGGGCCGCGCCGTGTCCAGTTCAGCATCGCGGTGATGGCCGCCTCGTCGCCGTCGATCACCGCCTCGACCGAACCGTCGAGCCGGTTGCGCACCCAGCCGTTGATGCCCAGTCGCACTGCCTCACGGCACATCGATTCGCGGTAAGCGACGCCCTGCACCAGACCAGTGATGAGCAAGTGTCTGGCCATGCGCTATGAAACGTTACAGTCCGAACGCGGCACGCGTCGTGTCGTTGCGGAGGTGGGAAATCGTGGCGTAGCAGAGGATCACGATCGGTATCGAGACCACCAGCAAACCCGACAATGCCCCCAGCCAGTTGATGTGACGCTCGCGCGACTGACGCTTGATTTCGCGGAAGCGTTTGGCAATGGAAACGCACATCAACACGATGAGCGCCCAGCAAAAGTATTCGAGCGCCTGTAAGCCCCATACGGCGCGCAGCAATATGCCCATGCCGCCGGCCAGTCCGAGGAACCACACGCCGAACAGCAGCGAGTCAAGCAGGCCGAGCGGCTGCTTGCCCTGCTTGCGCAGTGTTTTGACGATGTAGATGCCGGCGCCAAGCGCCAGCACGCTGAGGATGGTGTAGAACCAACCGATAAAAATTAGACTCATGGAAATCGGCGTGCGCGGTAATTCATAAAGGCGGTGAGGATACCTTGCCGCATTGCGTTTGGCGCGGGCAAACCGCGGGAATTAAACGAGGCGCCGCAATGGCGCGAGGGTCGCCGCGGCGGCGCCGCTCAAGGATTTGCCGTAGAGGAAATCGCGAGTCCGAGGAACCGCTCAAGGTGCCGTCGCTCGTGCAGCGACCGCACTCGTGCTCGGCGCTTGACCGGGCTTTTCTTATTTGACCCGCATCCCTGGCTGCGCGCCCGA
>DATCWO010000237.1:0-3325 GCA_036566325.1 Burkholderiales bacterium
GGCTGCTGGACATCGGTTGCGGTTGGGGCGCCACGATTTTTCGCGCCGCGGAGAAATTCGACGCGCACGCGGTCGGCATCACCCTGTCGCAGAACCAGTACGACTATGTGCGGGCAAAAATCAGGGAGAAGGGCCTGGAAGGGCGCTGCGAAGTGCGTTTGCAAGACTATCGCGATGTGCCGGAACTGAACGGTTACGACAAGATCTCCAGCATCGGCATGGTCGAGCATGTGGGCCTCAAGAATCTTCCGACTTATTTCAAGCAACTGCGCGCATTGCTGACGGATAAGGGCCTGCTTCTCAATCACGGTATCACCTCGAATCATCCCGACAGCCGTGCCGTCGGGCTGGGCGCCGGCGAGTTCATCGACCGCTATGTCTTTCCGCATGGCGAACTGCCGCACCTTTCGCTGGTGCTGCGCGAAATGGCCGATGCGGGGCTGGAAGTGGCCGATGTTGAATCGTTGCGCCGGCACTACGCACGTACCTGCGGAATGTGGGCGCAGTCGCTGGAACGTGAACGCGAACGCGCCATCGCGCTGGCGGGAGAGCGGCGTTACCGCATCTGGTCGGTTTATCTGCAGGGTTGCGCCCATGGTTTTGCGCAGGGCTGGATGAACATCTATCAGGCGCTTGCCTGCAAGGAAGGGCGTGTGGATTTCAATTCCTTGCCCATGACGCGGCGCTATATGTACGAGGAGACTGCGGAAAATAGCGTGCTGCAGGCGGAAAGCGTTTGCTAGCTCGCGGTCTTGCTTTCAACGCGCGGCTGCAGCAACTAAAAAGCCCCGCGCTTGGGGGAAACGCGGGGCCGGGGAGAAGCGTTCCGTCATGAGAATGATGAAACGCCGAGACGAATCTTAGGGTGCGAGGCGGTGGTGCCCAATCGGCAAACATCTCGCGTTCCTGTAGGGAAAACCCTTCGCCCGGAAATTCATCCGCCGCGCGGTCTGCGAACCGCGGTTCTGCGTTCGAGCCGGGACGGCGCGGGACGATGAGCCGATAAATCGACATTGCCGCAGCGCCGCTTCGGGCTTGTCATTCCGTTTGACCGCAGCCCATACTGAGCCGGGTCGCTTCACCGCGCCGGTACACTTTCGGTCCGCGGTGAGCCGTTGCATCACTCGTTGCTACGGAGAGTCGATGATAACCGCACAACTGCCTCATCCCCGCGTTGCAGGTCGGCCACGCCCGCCAGAGGGGCGGTCCCGGCTCCGTCAGGCAACGCTCATGGCGTCCCATGCCTCGGAGGCACTTCCCGATGGTTTCGAGCCGGCCGCGACGAAAATCGCCCGCAGTCCGCAAGCATCGCCCAACGTATTGCTGGTTGAGGACGACGCAGACGACGCGGAACTGTCGTTGCTCGTGCTGAAAAAATCCGGCGTGGCGCCAAACGCGAAATGGGTGCGCGACGGCACCGAGGCGATGGAATGGCTCAAGACAGGCAAGCAGTCGCTGAAGCTGGTGCTGCTCGATCTCAATATGCCGCACATGAATGGTTATGAAGTATTGCGTCGCATCAAGCAGGACCACGCCATGGACCACATTCCGGTCCTCGTCATGGTGAGCGCGCACGGCACGCCGGAACTGGCGCGATGCTTTGAACTCGGCGCGGACGCGTACCTGGTGAAACCGCTTGAGGCCGAGGCGCTGCGCGAGGCAATACGTAGTCTGGGATTGCGTTTCGTGTGAGAGGTGCTAGGAGCGTCGTTCGGTGAGATAGATACCGGTGCTGAGCACTGAAAGCGAAAACGAAATCGCGAACACCAGACTTGGCGTCGCGAGCGTGGCGGCACTCGTCGCCATCAGCCAAAAAACCAACACAACATCCTCCCGAGCTTGAACACGCGGCCGATGCGCCACAGACAAGCGGCCCCAGCGGCTTCGCGCCGTATGGTCGCCGGGGAACGCCTCTACGGCCAGCGTCGCGCGCCGCCATGCGTGACGTTGTGCTGCTCGGTACTCAGGTATGTTTGATGACCAGGACAGATGTCGTGCGTCAGACCGGAGCCTTGATCGCTCGAGGCATGTAGTGAGCGAGTTCCAGCACCGGCGAGACTGCATAGCCCTGGGCGTAATCGACGCCCAGCGTGCGAAGTGCGCTCAAGGTGGCTTCATCCTCGACCAGCTCCGCGATGGTTCGCTTGCCCAGCACATGGCCGATGCGATTGATGGCATCCACCGTTGCCGCATCCACTGCATCCGACATCATGTTGCGCACGAACATGCCGTCGATTTTGATCATATCGATCGGCAGATTGCGAGCGTAATTGAACGATGCCATGCCGCGGCCGAACTCGTCGAGCGAGAAACAGCAGCCGAGCGCTTTCAGCGCTTCCATGAAATGCTGCGCCTGGGCCAGGTGCATCATCACCGTCGATTCGGTTAACTCAAAACAGATCATCGTGTGGGGAATCCCATGCAGCTTGAACTGCTCGGTGACAAACTGCAGCAGTCCCTTGTCCGACAAACTCGCCGCCGACAGGTTGATGATGCATGGCGGCACACGCTCGCTGCTGGCGATGCATTGGGTGAGGCGTTCGAACGCATTCGCGATGACCCATCGATCGAGTTGCGGCATCAGGCCGAAGCGTTCGGCTGCCGGCAGGAAAGTGCCGGGTCCGATCAAGCGACCGCCCGGTTCCTGCAGGCGCACGAATATTTCCAACCAATGCGGTTCCGCCGCGCCGGGCTGCAGTGGAAGGAGTTCCTGACTGTACAGGCGCAGATGATTGTCCGCGATCGCCTGCGCAACGCGCTCGCCCCAGCCGTGCTCGCGGTGGCGCGTGTGCGCTTCATCGACGTCCGGGGCGTATATCTCGATGCGGTTGCGCCCGGACTCCTTGGCTATATAGCAGGCGCGATCGGCTGCGGCGAGCGCGTCGTGCACCGTCGGTTCGCACATGGCGAGCGGGACCACGCCAACGCTTGCGCCGACGCGAAAGCTTCGTCCTTCGTGCACGAAACAATAGCCTTCGGTGCGGCGTCGCAGTTCTTCGGCGATTCGCAAGGCGTCATCGACGCTGCAGTTTTCCAGCAGGATGCCGAATTCGTCCCCACCCAGTCGAGCAAGCGTGTCGCTCTCGCGCAATTCCGCGGCGAAGAGATTCGATATGTGGCGCAGCAACTGGTCTCCGGCGGCGTGTCCACATGAATCGTTGACGTTCTTGAAGCGATCGAGGTCAATGAACAGCAGCACATGCGAGCGCTGTTCCGTTGCGATGGTGTGCAAGGCGGTTTGAAGCCGTCTTTCGAACTCGACCCGGTTGACAAGACCGGTAAGCAGATCGTGCGAGGCGTGATAGGACAATTGCGCCGCCATGCG
>DATCWO010000285.1:0-7230 GCA_036566325.1 Burkholderiales bacterium
GTGTAGAATCGCTCTTGCCATGTTGGACCAGCGCGCTCGCATTCTTCTCAAGACACTCGTGGAACGGTACATCGCCGAAGGTGAACCGGTCGGCTCCCGTGCGCTTTCCCGCTACTCCGGGCTCGATCTTTCGCCCGCCACCGTGCGCAACGTGATGGCGGACCTGGAGGAAATGGGTTTCATCGCCAGCCCGCACACCTCGGCCGGACGCATCCCGACGCCGCGCGGTTATCGCGTCTTCGTCGATACCCTGCTGACCATCAAGCCGCTGGATCGGATCGATCTCGGCCAGCTTGAGGGCCATCTTTTCGTGGATCATCCGCAGCGCGCCATCGGCGCAGCCTCGCAACTGCTTTCCGAACTGACCCATTTCGCCGGCGTGGTGGTTGCGCAACGTCGCTCGGCGCCCGCCTTCCGTCACATCGAATTTCTGGCGCTGTCGGAAAAGCGCGTCCTGCTGATCATCGTGACGCAGGACGGCGATGTGCAGAACCGCATTCTGCTGACCGACAAGGATTACTCACCCAGCGAACTGACCACGGCGGCGAATTTCCTCAACCAGAATTACGCCGGCCTCACTTTCGACGACATTCGCCGTCGCGTACGTGACGAATTGAAACAGTTGCGTGAAGACATGACTTCGCTCATGACCGCAGCCCTGAACGCCGGCGGCGAAGCGCTCGCCGAAAGCGCGGACAGTTACGTGATTTCCGGCGAGCGCAATCTGCTCGACTCGGAGGACCTGTCCTCGAACATGGTGCGACTGCGAGAGCTGTTCGAGCTGTTCGAGAAAAAAACCACGCTGATGCAGATTCTCGACGTTTCGAGCCGCGCTCAGGGCGTGCAGATTTTCATCGGCGGGGAATCAGGCATCTCGTCACTCGACGAATGCAGCGTGGTGACCGCACCCTATGAAGTCGAAGGCCGGGTTGTCGGCACGGTCGGCGTGATCGGCCCGACCCGCATGGCTTACGAGCGCATCATTCCCATCGTCGACATCACCGCGAAGCTCCTGTCGAGCGCGCTGTCCAAACACTAAGGAGGCTCTGATTAAGGTTGTTTGATCCAGGCGGCCGCTAGTTCGTTTCGCATAAGCGATTGATTGCTTTGTCCTCGCTCGTACAGCTTCGCGCACTCGCGACCATCCTCGGCACTTAATCAGACATCCCCTAATCCAGCCGCGGGTGCGCGGCCTATTCCATGTCCTTCGCGCCCGAACCTACATTCCAGCACGACAGCCTGCCGAAAATAGGCATCGTGCTCGTCAATCTCGGCACGCCCGACGCGCCGACCACGGATGCCGTCCGGCGCTACCTCCGCGAATTCCTGTCCGATCCGCGCGTGATCGAAATTCCGCCGCTGGTGTGGAAGCCACTGTTGCATGGGGTCATTCTGCGCACGCGCCCACGCGCATCGGCGGCGAAGTACGCGATGATCTGGCGCGACGACGGCTCGCCCCTGCGGGTTTACACCGAGCGCCAGGCGCAACTGCTGCAGGGTTTGCTCGGTGAACAGTTGCGCACGCCGATCGTCGTACGCCACGCCATGCGCTACGGCAATCCACCCATTGGCAAGGTGCTTGCCGCGCTGCAGGCCGAACGCTGTGAGCGGGTGCTGGTGCTGCCGCTCTATCCGCAATACGCCGCGAGCACGACCGCCACGGCACTGGACAAGGTCTTCGAGTTCTACGCGCGCACGCGCAACGTGCCGGAACTCCGGACGGTGAAGCATTTTCACGATCATCCGTCCTACATCCGCACCCTGGCCGATTCGATACGCGCTTTCTGGTTGCGACAGGGACGACCCGACAAGCTACTGATGAGCTTTCACGGACTGCCGCGCTTCAGCCTCGATCGGGGCGATCCTTACCACTGTGAATGCCACAAGACAGCGCGCCTGCTGGCGCAGGAACTGGGACTCGAGGCGGATCAGTGGACACTCACCTTCCAGTCGCGCTTCGGCCGCGCCGAATGGCTGCAGCCCTACACCGCGGCGACGCTCGAAGCGCTCGGCAAGCAGGGCGTCGGCCGCACTGACGTCGTGTGTCCGGGATTCGTGTCCGATTGCCTGGAAACCCTGGAAGAGATCGGCATCGAAGGCAAGCAGACCTTTCTGCAGGCCGGCGGGCGCGAGTTTCATACGATCGCCTGCCTGAACGATCAGCCGGCGTGGATCGCTGCGCTTGCGGACATTGCGCGCGACCATCTGCACGGCTGGATCGACCGCGACCGTGCGATACTCGAAGCTGCGGCGCAGCAAGCCGCTCAGCGCGCCAGAACACTCGGCGCATCGCGCTGAAAAATAAAAGGAACGCCATGGCTAAACTCCTGCTGATCTGGCTGATCAACGCCGGCGCCCTGCTCGCCCTACCGTTCCTGTTCGACTCGATTCAGGTCAGCAGCTTTTTCACCGCGCTCGTCGTCGCGCTGGTGCTCGGGCTGGTGAACGCCATCCTCCGTCCGGTGCTGGTACTGCTCACCCTGCCCGTCACGTTGTTGACGCTGGGCCTGTTCATCCTCTTCATCAACGCATTGCTCTTCTGGTTCGTCGCGTCTTTTGTCGAAGGCTTCACGGTCAGCGGCTTCTGGTCCGCCTTTTTCGGCGCCATCGTCTATGCACTGATTTCCTGGGGCTTGAGCGCGCTGCTGCTGCGGGATTGATCCATCCGAGCCGGGGTCAGCGATCCTGACTCTTGAAATCCGTCGAAGCGCCCCCATTAGCTTGGGATTCGAATGGAGAGTCCCATGCAGCCCGAGTATCCCGAATTGAATCCGCCCGGCCCGGATCAGGCCGCGTCCGAGGGTAACGAGACGCAGGCGCAACCCGAGGCCGAGCGCATGCCCAGTCCCGAAGAGCTGTTGCGCCAGGCCGAACTACAGGCCGCCGAGCACCATGACGCATGGCTGCGCGCCAAGGCGGAAACCGAAAACGTGCGCCGCCGCGCACAGGAAGACATCGCCAAGGCGCACAAATTCGGCATCGAGAAATTCGCCGCCGACCTGCTGGCGGTGAAAGACAGTCTGGAAGCGGCGCTCGCGGTCGAAAGCGCGACCGTCGAGAGCTACCGGAGCGGCGTCGAAGTCACACTGAAACAGCTTGAGCAGGTATTCGAGCGACAGTCGCTGAAAACGGTCGATCCGGCTGGACAGAAATTCGATCCGCATCAGCATCAGGCAATCAGCATGCTGCCATCGGATCAGGAACCGAACACAGTGATCAACGTGCTGCAAAAGGGTTACGTGCTGCACGATCGCGTAATCCGCCCGGCGCTGGTCACCGTCGCCCAAGGCAAGGACGCTTGAACATCGCGTCCTCCAACCCCACATTCGTACCAACCGAATACTGAACACAGGACATCCACCATGGGAAAAATTATCGGCATTGACCTTGGCACGACCAACTCGTGCGTCGCCATCATGGAGGGCGGCAAGCCCAAGGTCATCGAGAACGCTGAAGGGACGCGCACC
The DNA here is from genome assembly GCA_036566325.1 of Burkholderiales bacterium. Taxonomy (GTDB): domain Bacteria; phylum Pseudomonadota; class Gammaproteobacteria; order Burkholderiales; family SG8-39; genus ZC4RG42. Next base: position 3,468 of record DATCWO010000285.1, read on the forward strand.
ACGCCGTCCGTCGTCGCGTACATGGAAGACGGCGAAGTGCTGGTCGGCGCACCGGCCAAGCGTCAGGCCGTCACCAACCCGAAGAACACCCTCTATGCGATCAAACGCCTGATCGGCCGCAAATTCGACGAAAAGGAAGTGCAGAAGGACATCGACCTGATGCCGTTCAGCATCGTCAAGGCCGACAACGGCGACGCCTGGGTCGAAGTGCGGGGCAAGAAAATCGCGCCGCCGGAAATCTCCGCGCAGACGCTGCGGAAAATGAAAAAAACCGCGGAGGATTATCTCGGCGAGGAAGTCACCGAAGCGGTCATCACCGTGCCGGCCTATTTCAACGACTCGCAACGTCAGGCGACCAAGGACGCCGGCCGCATCGCGGGTCTTGAAGTCAAGCGGATCATCAACGAGCCAACCGCCGCTGCACTGGCGTTCGGCATGGACAAGCAGGAAGGCGATCGCAAGATCGCCGTGTATGACCTCGGCGGCGGCACCTTCGACATATCGATCATCGAAATCGCGGTGATCGACAAGGAACACCAGTTCGAAGTCCTGTCCACCAACGGCGACACCTTCCTCGGCGGCGAGGATTTCGACCAGCGCGTGATCGACTATCTGTGCGACGAATTCAAGCGCGAACAGGGCGTCGATCTGCGCAATGACGTACTCGCGCTGCAGCGCCTGAAGGAAGCGGCCGAGAAGGCGAAAATCGAGCTGTCGTCCAGCCAGCAGACTGAGGTCAACCTGCCGTACATCACGGCGGACGCGAGCGGTCCCAAGCACCTGACCATGAAAATCACCCGGGCGAAATTCGAAAGCCTGGTCGAAGATCTGATCGCGCGCAGCATCGAGCCGTGCCGCGTCGCGATCAAGGACGCTGGGGTGAAGCTATCCGACATTTCCGACGTCATTCTTGTCGGCGGCCAGACGCGCATGCCGAAGGTGCAGGAAAAGGTAAAGGAGTTTTTCGGCAAGGAACCGCGCAAGGACGTCAACCCGGACGAAGCGGTCGCCATCGGCGCCGCGATTCAGGGCGGCGTGCTGCAAGGCGAAGTGAAGGATGTGCTGCTGCTCGACGTGACGCCGTTGTCGCTCGGTATCGAAACACTGGGCGGGGTGATGACCAAGCTCATCCAGAAGAACACTACCATTCCGACCAAGGCACAGCAGGTGTTCTCCACCGCCGATGACAATCAGTCGGCCGTGACCATTCATGTGTTGCAGGGCGAACGCGAGATGGCCTCGGGCAACAAGAGCCTCGGCCAGTTCAACCTCGAAGGGATTCCGCCCTCACCGCGCGGCATGCCGCAGATCGAGGTCGGCTTCGATATCGACGCCAACGGCATTCTGCATGTGTCGGCCAAGGACAAGGCGACCGGCAAGGAAAACAAGATCACCATCAAGGCGAATTCCGGACTGTCGGAAGACGAAATCCAGCGTATGGTGAAGGACGCCGAAGCGCATGCCGACGACGACAAGAAAACGCTCGAACTCGTCACCGCGCGCAACCAGGCCGATGCGCTGGTGCACTCGGTGAAGAAATCGCTGAGCGAATACGGCGACAAGATCGGCGCGGACGAAAAATCGAAAATCGAAGCGGCTGTCGCGGAGCTCGAAGGCGCGCTGAAAAGCGACGACAAGGATGCCATTGACGCCAAGGCCGCCGCGCTGGCGCAGGTTTCGCAAAAGCTCGGCGAAAAAATGTACGCCGATGCGCAAGCGACTGCCGGCGGCGCAGGCGGCGGTGCCGAAGCGCACGCCGAACAAGGCAGCAAGCAGACGGACGACAACGTGGTGGACGCCGAATTCACCGAAGTAAAAGACGGCAAGAAGTAATGTAGCAATACAGTCGAGAGTCAAAAGTAGAGCGTGACGGCCGAGGGTTCGTTCAAGCGAATCCTCGGCTTTGCTTTGCGGTTCGCGCTCTTGACTCCCGGCTCTCCGCTCTCGACTGAGAAACAATGACCAAACGCGACTATTACGAAGTACTGGGCGTCAATCGTGACGCGGACGAGGATGAGCTCAAGAAGGCCTATCGCAGGCTGGCGATGAAGCATCACCCCGACCGCAATCCGGACAATCCGAAATCCGAAGAGCTTTTCAAGGAGGCCAAGGAGGCCTACGAGATCCTCTGCGACTCAAACAAGCGCGCCGCGTACGACCGCTACGGTCACGCCGGCGTCGATGCCAGCGCGGCTGCCGGCGCAGGCGCCGGTTATTCGAATTTTGCCGAAGCATTCGGCGACATTTTCGGCGACATCTTCAGCGGTCAGCGTGGCGGTCGATCATCGGTCTATCGCGGCGCAGATTTGCGTTACAACCTCGAAATCACGCTCGAACAAGCGGCGCACGGCACCGACACCAAGATTCGCATTCCGACCAGCGAGGAATGCGATATCTGCAAAGGCAGCGGCGCCAAGCCGGGCACCAAACCGCAAACCTGCCCCACCTGCGACGGCCACGGTCAGGTACGCATGCAGCAGGGCTTCTTCTCCATTCAGCAGACCTGCCCGCGCTGTCACGGCACCGGCAAGATCATTCCGGAAGTGTGTTCCACCTGCCAGGGCGCGGGCCGGGTCAAGACGCACAAAACCTTATCGGTCAAGATTCCCGCTGGCGTGGATGAGGGCGATCGCATCCGCCTTGCCGGCGAAGGCGAAGCCGGCATGAACGGCGGCCCCTCAGGCGATCTGTATGTACAGGTCCATCTCAAGCAACACAGCGTTTTTCAGCGCGACCACGACGACCTGCACTGCGAAATGCCGATCAGCTTCGCCGCCGCCGCACTGGGCGGCGAAATCGATATCCCGACCCTGGATGGCAGTGCCAAGATCAAGGTGCCCGCCGAGACCCAAAGCGGCAAGACGTTCCGGCTACGCGGCAAGGGCATCAAGGGTGTGCGTTCCAACAGCCATGGCGATCTCTACTGCCACGTCGTGATCGAAACGCCGATCAATCTGAACGAACGGCAGAAGGCCCTGTTGCGCGAATTCGAAACCGTCACACAGGAGAACAGCGAACGCCACAACCCGCGCGCCAAATCCTGGATGAATCGCGTGCGCGAATTCTTCAGCGCCTGACATCTTCGGGGCTGCGCACCTGCAGCCCCGTGCCGATCCGGAAGAAGTCCTGCAGCCGGCTTGGCCGACAGGCGGTTCCCTATGCCACGCATGCCCGGCGTGCGCACAACGGCTCAGTCGCACCCGGATTCACTCCCATTCGCGCACCAGTTCGGCGCCCTCCTGGTTCGCCAAGCGTGCCCCTACCTTTCCATTCGCGCCCATGAGGCGCCAGCGCCAACTTTGCCCTTGGTTTGAAGTCCTGCCACGCCGCATCATTTGCGACGACTGCGTGCACTGGTGCGCGGCCCGCCGCTGGTTTTGAACCGAAGCGGGAAATCCGCCCTAGTCTGTCCAACCGGCTTGGCGGAGGATCGCGCAAGATCAAAAAGCCGTTATGCACCATCCGGGAGAGGAGAGTAAGCATGCTTCGCAAATCAATCGCGCACCTGGCCGCCATTGTCGGTCTCACGCTGTTCGGCGTTGCGGCGGTTCAGGCCGAGCCCATTGTGATAGGGCAATCGGTGCCGCTATCCGGCTCCAACAAGGAACTGGGCGAAGATATCCGCGACGGCGCGCTGGCCTATATCAATAAGGTCAATGCAGCGGGCGGCATCAGCGGACGCAAGATCGAACTACTGTCGCTCGACGACGGCAACAAGACCGATCGCTCCGAGAAGAACACCATCGAGTTGCTGAAAAACGAC